>NZ_JAUBSD010000105.1:0-26119 GCF_036704575.1 Microcoleus sp. K5-D4 | reverse complement strand
TTTTCTTGTTTTATTGACCCTACATTAGATTCTTCTGAGTCCTTGTGTCAAGCCTAATTGAGATGCTCTTACCCTGCCCGCCCGGCTCTTATAATTATAGCGATCGCACTTGATATTAATCGAAATCGTCCAGTCCAGGTCTGGGCATGGATGCTAATTTTTTCTCATCTTCTAGGGGCAGAAAGAAAATCGTCAGCATACCGGGAATTACAGCCAGCGCGCTCATCAAAAAATAATTTTGATAGCCGAGATTCGCCTGCAAGTAGCCGCTAAAAACGCCTGGAATCAGCACTCCTGCGGCCATAAAAGCCGTTGTAATTGCATAGTGAGATGCTTCGTATTCAGGGCGGACAGTCCGCATCAAGAACACTGTATAGGCAGCTACGCCAAGTCCGTAAGTAAATTGCTCGATCGAGTTTACAGCATAAGCCCATTCAATCCCCGGTTGATTGATTGCCAACAGCCAATACAGCACGTTAGTTGAATTTTGCAGAATAGCCGTCGGCCACATCCATTTTTTCAATCCTTGTTTAGCAATTAAATAGCCGCCCAGCAACCCTCCTATTAACAAAAACATTACCCCTAAAGTACCGGATAATAAGCCCATATCCGACGTAGAAACTGCTAATCCTCCTTTCTCAACTTTATCCATTAAAAATGGAGGAGCCATTTTAAAAGTCAAGGCATCGCCCAAGCGAAAAATCAAAACGTAAGCCACAATCCAACCTATTTTATCTTGCTGAAAATAGGTTTTGAAGGCTTCGATAAAGCTGGTTCTTTGTTGGGGGGTGTCGGATTCCAGATCGTAATTTCGAGGATAGGGAAGATACCACCGCTGAAAGAGATATATCAGCACAAACATAATCGCACAAATGCCAAAGGCTGTCGCCCATCCGTAGTTAAGCGCAGACACGCTAAAATCCGAACCGAAAAGTGACAGTGGAATGTTTTGATAGATTTTGGTGTCGCCTGTATTTCCGGTGACTAAATGGTTTTCGGCCAGTTTCCCGGCTAAGAACACCAATAAACCGCTACCGGCAATGACAGCACCTCTATAAGCCGTGTTGCGAACCCCGACAAATAGTGCTTGTTGGTCTTTATTGAGAGTGTTTAAATAAAATCCGTCAATGGCGATGTCGTGAGTAGCTGACACAAAGGCGATCGCCGTAAAGATAACAAGCGATATAATAATCGGTGCCGGCGTTAATACGCCAAAAGCTAGGAAAGCAAACAGAAAAGCACAAATGATTTCGGTTGCTAAAATCCATTTGCGTTTGGTGGAATACAAATCAACAACTGGCCCCCACAAACCTTTTAAAACCCAAGGGAAAGACAACAGACTTGTCAATCCGATGAGTTCGTTGCTGGTTCCCATACCTTTCAAAAAAATCACCGACATTAAATTAACGACGGTGTAAGGGAGACCTTGAGCGAAGTATAATACTGATACCCACAATCCAGCGTTATGCTTTTTTTCCATTGCAGAGATATTTTACCTAGTTACTTATTTGATTTACGGAGTGCGATCGACAATTCCGGTCAATTAAACCCCTGGCATCACAGTATATGTCATTCCGATGCCAGCGGCAGCAATATAAACAGTGTATTTTAGCATCCTTCGGACTCACCAATACTTTCATTTTTAGAATAAGCCTGCAAAAGATGTTCTCCGTTAAAATGAACCAGGTGAGTAGCGTCTTCTGCTACCCAGACATCCGTCTCCCAGGAAATATCAGATAAATATTCCGCCATTGCCTTGCGGCTGAGGAAAGCTGTCACCATCACCAGAGGTACTGTCGAATTTCTAAAAAGATGCTCAAGCTCAGTTTTGCGTTTTGGATTAATAGGGCCGTGAGAAGTAACAGCTTCAATCAACACCAACCAGTTTTTTTCAGTGAAGTGAACAATTACATCTGGCATCTTACCGTGAGCATCGACTGTAACGCCTAATGCAGTTAGCAATGCTTCATTGAAATGAGCAAACTTATCATCGGTATCTCCGACATAAAGCAGTCTGCCAGCAGGAGTAAAGCGCTCAGCAAACTCACTGACAATCTTTGATATTAAGACGTTATGAGCTCCGGGCGAAATAGTTTTTACATCACCTTCGATTGTAATTGGAATTCGCGCCATTTCTCGCTCTTGTGCATATCGTTGCTTCAGCGTATCGACGGAGGCGAGGTAAGCGCGAAGATTCTTGTCCCAGTCAGAAGTGTCATAAGTTCGCAGCAGTTCCAAAGCACTTTCTTCTATCTGATATGCAGTTTTTGGACTATTCACCGGACGTTCGGGACTGTCAGGATTAACAACAATTAAACCTGCATCTAGAAACTGATGGACAGTCTGGCGACGCACAGTTTCCCGCGTATTTGGTGCATATTTTTTACCGTATTGCTGCTCCATGAAGTCCATAATGGGTGTGATTCCCCGAAGTGGAGATTTCGCCGATTCCCAAGCATCCTTTGGCTGGAGGTCAAGCAAAGCCAGAAGGGCTAAGGCGGAACGTTCGTTAAGCTGACCTTTGGGAAAACCCAGCGCTGCAAGTATTTCTAGAGATTCATCAATACGGTTCTTGATTGTCATTGGGCTATTTTCTAACGGATTGGTCGCGTTCAGCAGTTGTCTCTCGACAAGTTGATCGATCTCCCACTGTGTAGGAAATATTTCTCTTATTTGAGCGCCAAGTAAAAGTAATTGCTCTAGATTAGGATACTTCAAAGTGCGTAAATCCGTAGCATTAACTTGAGTATGTCCATTGAACAGTCGAAAAAACGCATCTACCAAACTCGAATTTAGATAAACGGCTAATCCCCGCGCCAGGGTGAGGTCTAATCCGCGTCCCTGTTGGTGAAAGTAATTCAAATGGTTCTCAAAACCCACGCGAGAACTATTAATGTTATTGGCATCCCAGACAACTGCAACAATTCGCTTTTTCTCTTCCTTCGAGGAGAAGCGCTTGCTCAAAACATAATGTTCGTTAGGTACGAGGAGTGCAGCAGTTTTTTCCGTGACAGCTAAAGCTTGAGGCTTTCTCGTTGCGGTGGGATATTCAACACCGCCAGCCGAGAAGTGTGCGGGATAAATCAGCGGAACTGTACCGTTTTCCGGTTTTAGCCGCAAGTCAGAGCGAACACGAAAATCTACAACTTTTCCGGTGGAAACTGTTAAGCCTAATTCCTCTAGTGTGCAAGTAAATTGAGCCATTTGCTCGACTATTTTCTGGCTGACAGAATCCGGTAAAATCCGAATAAATTGCTCGGAATCATTGGGATTAATTAGGGCGGTATAGGGCAGTTGGTGAGACAAAACCAGGTCGTCGCCCACGCTGCTGCTTGAGGTAATTAGTACAGTATCTGGCTGTTCTATTTGTTTGGTGGCGCGCACAATAATAGTTTCTTGCAGCACCGCATCATCGCGAAAGGGCAACTGTCGGGATTCAAAGATGTGTACTTGGCGTAAAGCCATCATTTGAAGGAATACTTTGCGAAAATCTCGAAAGTATAAACCGTTGCAAAAGCTGCGGGGAGTAATCGATACTAATTCACCGTTTGGTTTGAGCAGGTGAGCGGCAGCAACTGTAAAGCCAGCGTAGAGATTGCTGGTTTCTAGTCCTATAGAACGCAGCAAGGTTCGGGCGTGGGATTTAGCGTCTATCTTGGCATAGGGAGGATTGATAATTGCATGGGTAAATTCCAGTTTTACTCGCTGTGTAAATAGATTGGGCTGCAACATATCGGCGCTGTCTTGAATAAAATCAATTTCGCGAACCTCACAGGTAAAAGATATTCCAAAACGCTGACATTCAATACTGCATAATTCTAAAGTTTGCTTGAGGTATTCAATCAAAATAATGTCTATTTCATAAGCTGTAACGTGCAGGCTGTGCGGTTTGTTTGGGCGCTGGCAAAGTTCGCAAACAACGGCTGCTAACAGGGAACCAATTCCTGCACCGGCATCTAAAAGCGATATATCAGGACAGTTAAATTCAAACATTCCCGCCATCAAACTTGCGACGGAGGAAGGTGTTAAAAATTGTCCCTTTTCTCCTCTCTGGCTTTGCTTCAACTTTCGGGTTGCTTCTTGGCGCCAGCCATCTACTCGATCGAGTAAATTGCTTGCAGTTGAGTAGCTGTTACCTGGAAGGGCTAGGGTTTGAAAGTGCGGTACTATCATTTGTTCAAAAAGTGCGATCGCCAGTTCAGTGTATTTTCGCCCAAACTTTCACCATTGTGCGAAAATGTCAAGCGGACGCTCAAAGCAAAAGTCCGTAAAGGACTGTTAAACGCTCTCTCACACATTTCTGATGCGAAATACCAAAACATTCTTTTTGTCAAGCTTGTTCCTGATTGGCTTAACAATTAGTTTTCTGCTGACTCCTGGTTGGTTCTCCAACTTCCCATCCCGTGCTAGCGCAACTATGCCTCCGCAAACCCAAACCGCCGAATTTCGAGCATTCTGGGTTGACGCCTTCAACCCCGGCTTCAAAACCCCTCAAGAAGTCACAAAATTGATCGCAGACGCGCAGCGGGCAAATGCCAACGCGATCGTCGCCCAAGTCCGCCGCCGCGGCGATGCTTTTTACACGAGTGCGATCGAACCCCGCACTCTCGATCCCAACGTTCCCCCCGGTTTCGATCCGCTGCAAGATTTGATTGACAAAGCCCACGCCGCAGGCATTGAAGTACACGCTTGGATGGTGACGCTGCCGGTGGTTTCGGGCACCAAACTACCTGCCGGTCACGTTTGGCAACAACACGGGCCTTCGGCCCCCGGCAGGGACAATTGGGCGATGCTGACTTACGGTGGGGAAGCCCAAGGCTATCTCGATCCCGGCCATCCAGACGCCGTAGATTATACTGTTTCCGTCTATTTGGACTTGCTGAAGCGCTACGATGTGGACGGCGTACAGTTGGATTATGTGCGCTACGGCGGGCCGACTTGGGGCTACAATCCGACTGCGATCGCCCGTTTCAATCAGCAAACAGGTCGATCGGGCAAACCCGCACCCACCGATCCTGCATGGATGCAGTGGCGGCGCGATCAGGTGACAAATTTAGTGCGGAAGCTTTATGTAGAAAGCCTTGCGATTAAACCGCGCGTTAAAATTACCGCCGCCACGATCGCCTGGGGAGACGGCCCGAAAAACGATGCAGGGTGGTATCAAACGCAGCCTTACAAAGAAGTATTGCAGGATTGGCGCGCTTGGCTGGAAGAAGGGATTGTAGACATGGCGATGCCGATGACTTACCAGCGCGAGTACAAACGGCAGCAAAAACTCGCTTACGACAACTGGATCGAGTACGCCAAAGACCACCAGTACAACCGCCAAATTGCGATCGGCCCGGGCAATTACCTCAACTACATCGAAGACACCCTAGCGCAGGTACGCCGCGCCGAACAGCCGTCTGCGAAAGGAAATCACGTCGCAGGTACGGTGCTCTATTCCTACGCTAGCAGCAACGTGTACACGAATGTGGAACTGCGATCGGGCGGTAGCGGTGATTTGCCCCGCCAGCCTTGGAAATACGTTCCCCAAAGCAACGATTTGTTTTACACCGCGCTTTCTGTGCCGAGTCAATACGTTGATGCTGCGACGGGCAAAACCTATGAAACTCAGCCTGTGTGGGCGACAGCAGCAGCGGTTCCCGATATGCCTTGGAAGTCGCGCCCGACTACAGGTGCGATCGCCGGAAATTTGCAGCAGTGCGATTCCCTACGGGATAGCTTCGCTTCACGAACTTGCGACGGTGCGAGCTTGACATTGCAGTCGATCGATGCTGCTGCCAAGGTGCGTCAACTGCGCGCCGATGGTAAAGGATGGTTTGGGGCGATCGAGCTTTCTCCGGGAACTTATCAGTTGAAAGTTGACGGAAGTCAAATTCAACAAACAGTTAATGTTGTCGCCGGTGAAGTTGCAAAAATCAATTTCGGAGCATCTTAATCACTTTTTAGGGTGCGCCGAGGTGGGCTATTGCGATCGACTTACAGCGTATCCCGGGTTTATAGAACCCATTTAGGATCTTTTTGTTGTCTCACAAGCCTTTGAGGTATCTAGGTTGTATCTGGTTTGATGCCTGTTAGCTTGAAGTCCTGACTCTGGTATTAAATCCTCTAGTAAAACGATCCCCTCAAAACCATATAGTTCGCTCAAGAAGATACCAAATGGGTTCTATAAAGTTTCTAAGATTTCTGACTTACGGAATCTTACTTTTGCGAGTGAAGCATACTTATCTGCTTCAGAGCGATAGCCAGCCGCACAAGCTACGACGGTAGTAAAGCCTTTTGCAGAAAGGCCCAACAGGCGATCGTAATTGACAGGTTCAATTCCTTCCATTGGACAGGTGTCAACACCAAGCAATGCAGCACTGGTCATAAAGTTGCCCAGTGCAATATAAGTTTGGCGCGTTGACCAGTCATTGATATTAAAACTGCGGCCACCATCAACCAAGTCACTGACGATTAGACTCCGATATCCTGCCATTGCCTCTACAGTCCCGCCTCGCACCTCGGCAGTGCGGGCAATAAAACGATCGACATCCTCGGCAGTGAGATTCTTTTTAATCGCGAACACGACATAATGAGAGCAATCAGTAACCTGTGACTGATTCCAGGAGAGGGGCTTGAGCTGTTCTTTAAGTTCCGAGCTGGTAATAATCAGAAATTTCCAAGGTTGAAGCCCATAAGAAGATGGTGTTAACACTAACGCATCTTCTAAAGCTGTCCAGATTTCTGGAGCAATTTTTTTCGCTGGATCGAACTGTTTGGTGGCATATCGCCATTTGAGATTTTCGAGTAAGTCTGTCGTAGTGATGTGATTCATTTCTTTTACTTAAGAGATTGCAATTAATCATGGTTGAAACGGATAATTACAGGCTGGTTGCCAATAATCCTGTTTCAAATGAAATGATAACGGAAGCGGTCTGGAAAAAGTAGCGAGCAGGTCGATTTGCTCCCCCGACAGACTAATTTTTAGCTAATTCTTAATCGCTTTCCAGAATGCTTGCCAGCAAAGCTTGCTGAGCGTGCATCCGATTTTCTGCTTGATCCCAAACGCGCGATTGACTGCCTTCAATCACTGCATCGGTAATCTCTTCATCTCGGTGCGCGGGCAAACAGTGCAGTACAATTGCATTTTTATCTGCTAACTTCAGCAATTGTTCATTTACCTGATAGGGTTCAAACAAAGGAATCCTAATTTTTGCTTCCTCTTCCTGTCCCATACTCGCCCAAACATCAGTATAAATCACTTGAGCATTCTTCACAGCAGCTTCTGCGTCCGTCGTCACAGTAACTTCTGTTTTTCCCTTAGCAATATTCTTAGCTTTTTCCACTATCTCAGCATTCGGCTGGAAATCTTGAGGGCAAGCAATTCTGACATTCATTCCCGTCATTGCACAGCCCAACATCAGCGAATTTGCCATATTATTGCCATCGCCCAAATAAGTCAAAGTCACCCCTTCCAACTTGCCAAAACACTCTTTTACTGTCATTAAATCTGCCAGCACTTGACAGGGGTGTTCGTCATCTGTCAGCGCATTAATCACAGGAATTTTGGCATAATTGGCAAAAGTTGCTAAGTCCTTTTGCTCGAAAGTCCGAATCGCCAAAATATCTAAATATCTGTCTAAAACCCTGGCTGTATCTACCAAAGGTTCGCCGCGGCTGACTTGTGTAACGTTGGGATTGAGGTCAATCACTTGCCCTCCCAATTTATACATTGCCACCGTAAAACTTACCCGCGTTCGCGTTGAAGCTTTAGAAAATAACAAGCCGAGAACTTTATTGCGTTTCAGCTTGACCATTCCCGATTTTAAACTGGCTGCTAGATCTAGCAAATAATTTAATTCGTCAATGCTTAAATCTGCCAGACTTAATAAATCTCGCCCTTTTAATGAATCCATGCTTTCCCCCACAGACAAATTTTTAACTGTGTCTTAAATCTTAGCCCGCAGAGGTGAATTTTGTTTCTGTAATCCCTAGTTGACATCTGCGGGTAAGGTTTATGCGGGCAATTGCTCGATCGCGCGATCGATCGAATCGCAACCTTGTTCAACCGTTTCTACCACAGCCAACACGCCCCGCAATTCCCCAGCGCCGGGGAAACCCTTAGCATACCAGGTTAAGTGCTTGCGCGCTTGGGAGACACCGCTTTCACCTTTATATTCCCACAAAGCCCGCAAATGTTCCTTAGCACATTCGAGGCGTTCAATTGGTGTCGGAGCTATCTTTTCTTCACCAGTTTTCAAGAAATAATCAACTTCTCCCACCAAAAAAGGATAGCCCAAAGTTCCCCGCGAACACATAACTCCATCGGCGCCGGTTTCTTCCAGACATCGCATCGCTGCTTCTACTGAAAAAATATCCCCGTTAGCAATAACTGGAATCGATAAAACTTCTTTAACTCGGCGAATCCACTCCCATTTTGCCGGGCCGGTGTAACCTTGCGATCGAGTGCGGCCGTGCACGGTAATCATTTTTGCTCCCGCATCTTCCATCCGCTTAGCAAATTCCAAAATATTAATTTCTTTGTCTGTCCAACCAATCCTAGTTTTAACAGTGACCGGAACATCTACCGCTTCCACAACAGCCCGCACAATTGCCTCGGCCGTTTCCGGGTCTCGCAGCAGGGAAGAACCGCCGCCGTTTTTAGTAATTTTGTTAACCGGACAGCCCATATTAATATCAACAGTATCGGCTCCTTCTGCCACTGCTTTCTGGGCCGCTTCTGCCAAGAAATCCGGCCGACAGTCAAACAATTGAATGCTAATCGGGCGTTCGTTCGGGTCAACTTCCATAATTCTCGGCAGTTGCTTCACGTAGTGCAAACCCGTAGCGTTCACCATTTCCGTGTACATCATCGAATCCGGCGCGTAGCGGCGCACCAGGCGGCGAAATACCAAATCGGTAACGCCGGATAAGGGCGATTGCAGGACGCGGCTTTTAACTTCAAAATCGCCGATTTTGAGCGGAGTTGCTAACCTTTCTTTTAATTCGGGAGATAGAGTAAGCATAGTCGATCGCACTTTAATTCTAATATCTGTATATTATACTACACTTCAGGTAGTTGACAGTTGTTAACTATATTTTTAGCCGATTATTGAGTGACAGCTAAAAGTATATTTAACCTGACCGCAATGCCTATTTTACACATCCCGATCGCCCTAATTTGAATATTGTGAAACCAGGGCCCGAACGCCAACGCCGACCACAGTTAAATCTCTGTGCCGCTTCGATCTATCTATGGGGTGTGACCATTAATCAGGGATCTACCTACTAAGAGTGTTGCCCAAGTCATATTTTTATTGTTTAATTCTGCCGAATGCTCTGACTGCCTTCGGCTCCGCCTATCTTCAGACGACTAATGCTTAAATTTATTGGGATTGTGCAAAAGCCGTACATCAGATCGTTTTAAACTACAATTGGTGGATTCCTGACGACGCCGATCGAACATTAAAAAAATTGTAGAGAATTCCTATGGACGCCGCAGCACTCTGGCAACGCTATCAAGACTGGCTTTACTATCACGAGGGATTGGGACTTTACCTCGATATCAGCCGCATGGGATTCGACGACGCTTTCGCAGCAGCACTGAAACCCAAATTTGACAAAGCTTTCAAAGACATGGCAGCTTTGGAAGCAGGTGCGATCGCCAATCCCGACGAAAACCGCATGGTGGGCCACTACTGGCTGCGAAACCCCGATTTAGCTCCCACTCCAGAATTAAAACAAGAAATAGTCGAAGGCATAGCACAAGTCGAAAGATTTGTCAAAGAAGTTCAAAACCGCGATATTAAACCGCCCTTTGCTCCGCAATTTACCGACATAATTTCGATCGGCATCGGTGGTTCCGCCCTCGGCCCCCAATTTGTCGCCGAAGCTTTATCCCCAGACCTTCCGCCCCTAGCAATACATTTTATCGACAACACAGATCCGGCTGGGATCGATCGCATCCTTAACAGAATCAAAGACAAACTCGCCAGCACCCTAGTAATTACTATCTCCAAATCCGGCGGCACCCCCGAACCCCGCAACGGGATGATCGAAGTTCAAAAAGCCTTCGCCGCTCAAAAACTAGACTTCGCCAAACAGGCAGTTGCCATCACTGGAACAGACAGCAAACTAGACAAATTAGCCAAATCCGAAGGCTGGATTGGCAGCTTCCCGATGGCCGACTGGGTGGGAGGACGCACTTCGGAACTCTCAGCAGTAGGACTTTTGCCAGCAGCTTTGCAAGGCATCGACATTCGGGCGATGCTCGACGGCGCTAAAGTCATGGACGAAGCTACTAGAATTCCCGACATTAAAAATAATCCCGCCGCCCTTTTAGCCATGAGTTGGTATTTTGCCTGCAACGGACGGGGTGAAAAAGATATGGTAGTTTTGCCGTATAAAGATTCACTGCTATTGTTCAGTCGCTACTTGCAGCAATTAGTCATGGAATCGATCGGCAAACAGGAAGATTTAGACGGCAACACAGTTCATCAAGGAATCGCAGTTTACGGCAACAAAGGCAGCACCGACCAACACGCCTACGTCCAGCAACTGCGAGACGGGGTGCCGAATTTCTTCCTAACATTTATCGAAGTTTTGGAAGACAGGCAAGGCATTTCCCCAGAAGTAGAAACCGGCGTCACTTCCGGAGATTATTTGTCTGGTTTGTTGCAGGGAACTCGACAAGCTTTGTACGAAAATCACCGAGATTCCATTACTGTCACAATTCCCCAAGTCAACCCTGAGACAGTAGGAGCATTAATCGCCCTCTACGAAAGAGCCGTAGGTTTTTACGGTTCTTTGGTGAATGTCAATGCCTATCACCAACCGGGCGTCGAAGCAGGCAAAAAAGCGGCCGCGGCTGTATTGGACTTGCAGCAACGGGTACTGCAAGTGCTCAAAGACGCCCAAAAACCTCTGTCTGTCTCAGAAATAGCCAAAAAAGCAGGAAAGCCAGAGCAAATCGAGACAATTTACAAAACTCTGCGGCATTTGGCAGCAAACGGGCGCGACGTAGTTTTGGAGGGAACATTAGGGCAGCCTGCTACTTTAACAGCAAGTTATAAACAGAATTAAACAGTAGAATTAAAAATTAAAAGTGAGTAATTTCACTTTTAATTTTTAAGGTTTAATTTTTAAATTCCCCTCATGCCCTTGACGATTCTGGTTGCTGACGACGATTTCGCGACTCGCTTGTCGATTATCGATTATCTGGAAATTACCGGATACTCTGTAATCCCTGCTGAGAATGGCAAAGAAGCTTTAGGCTTGGTAGAGGAATTTCAGCCCCACTTGATTGTTACCGACATTACAATGCCCGAGATGGATGGCTACGAATTCGTGCGCCGAGTTCGGACTCGTCCCGCTTTCCGGTTGCTGCCAGTGATTTTTTTGACGGAACGCACGAGCACGCAGGAACGGATTCGCGGCTATCAGATGGGGTGTGACAATTATCTGGCTAAGCCTTTTGAACTCCAAGAATTGGGGGCGGTAATTCGCTCTTTGCTCGATCGCTACGCTCTAATCGCTCAGGCCCCCTCTCGTTCCCCGGAACCCGAAACGACGCCAACAGAGGCACGCAACAGAGCCAATGGCAAGCCAGAAGCGGATTTTTTAACTCAAAAGTCAAACACAGGCGATCGCGCATACACAAGCCAAAATGCTCCGAGTTTGACTCAGCGAGAGCGAGAAGTCCTAGATTTGCTGACAGAAGGTCTTTCTAATATCCAAATAGGCGATCGGCTCCACCTCAGCCCTCGAACTGTCGAAAAGCACGTCAGCAGCTTGTTCAGAAAAACTGACAGCAACAACCGAGCAGAACTCGTTCGCTTTGCGATGGAACACCATTTAGTCGGTAATTGGTAATTGGTAATTCTTAATTGGTAATTCTTAATTTTTCCTGATTTATAACATACTCCAACAAACCCTGGGAAGCGTCCAGCAGCAAATCAATTACTCGATCGAATCCCTCCGGGCCGCCGTAGTAAGGATCGGGCACTTCTTTAAGGTCGTATTTCTGGCAAAAATCGCACATCAACCGCACTTTATTTTTATATTTTCCCGCATTATCGAGGGCAAGAATATTCCGATAATTCTCCCTATCCATCGCCAGAATCAAATCAAAATTCTCAAAATCTTTCCTTTGAAATTGGCGGGCTTCGCCTAACAATTCAATGTCTCGCTTCCTCGCGGCCAATGCCATCCGCCTGTCAGGAGGGCTGCCAATGTGATAGCTAGCAGTTCCGGCAGAATCGCAGGTGATACGATCGCTCAAACCAGCTTGTTCAATTAAGTGATTCATAATATTTTCTGCTGAGGGCGATCGGCAGATATTTCCGAGACAGACAAACAATAATTTAGTCATTAGTTAGTAGTTATTAGTTATTAGTTATTAGTTATTAGTTATTAGTTATTAGTTATTAATTAATAGTCAGTCAACAGTCAACAGTGCTAATTTGTAGGGTGCGTCGCTTTCAGAGTCAATCTGCAAGTTCCATCGAACATGGAGCAGCGACGCACCTTAATATAGCGGTTTTGCAGAAAGTTTAATCAGTCAACAGTCAACAGTCAACAGTCAACAATTGACTAATGACTAACCGAAACCGGGGAGATTTAGTCCGCCGGTGAGTTCTTCCATTTTCTCCCGCATCGTCATCGTAGACTTAGCGTAAGCATCCTGCATCGCCACCGTGACGAGTTCAGAAACCACATCAGCACCTTCACCGAGGGCATCCGGTGAGATTTCCACGCGGCGGGGTTCTTGGTTGCCGCTGAGAAAAACCTTGACCAAGCCGCCGCCGGCAGTTCCCTCAATTTCCATTACATCCAACTCTTCTTGGAGCTTTTTAGCTCCTTCTTGAACCTGCTGAGCTTTTTTGAAAGCTTCAGTCAGTTCTTTCATTTTTCCCAGGCCGAAGCCAAATCCTTGTCCTGATTTTGTCATAACTACTTTGTGATGGTGTGTGGGCTGGCAGTCTGCCGTTTCCGTATTACTTCAATGATGCCTTAGAAGGGAAACTCTCCCAGTATTCTAACTTCTGGCTCCAACAACAGCGACCACCGCTGCTCGACTTGCTGTTGAACGTGGCGGATCACTTGAAAAATATCATTGGCCGTTGCCGACCCGCAGTTAAGAATAAAATTAGCATGGCGCTGAGCTACTTGTGCGCCTCCGATCTGATATCCCTTCAGTCCCGCTTGTTCGATGAACCAACCTGCCGTCTTGGGGCCGGGGTTGCGGAAGACTGAGCCACAGCTCGGTAAGTGGTAAGGTTGAGTTGTCCGCCGTTGGCTGAAATGGTCATTAGTTTCTGCCATTACTTGCGATCGGTCAAATCCCGGCTGTAACTGGAAAGTCGCTTCTGTTACTAGCCGATCGCCCCCTTGGAGCACCGAAGTCCGGTAGCGGTACTCCAACTCTTGGGGAGTCAGAATTTCCACCTTGCCACCAGGGGAGAGGACGCGAGCGTTGACCAGAATATCAGCAGTACAGCCTCTGTGAGCGCCTGCATTCATCACCACAGCCCCTCCCACCGTACCCGGTATGCCGACTGCCCATTCTAGACCTTTCCAGCCCCGTTTAGCAGCCAACCAAGCGAGGCGGGGAATTGACTCCCCCGCCCCCGCTGTAACTTGACCTGTTTCTGGATTAAAATTCACCTGTTTGAGGTAGCGAGTGCCGACGACCAAACCGGACAAACCCCGATCGCTCACCAACAAATTAGAACCCGCACCCAGTAGAGTCACCGGCATCCCTTCATCGTGTGCCCAGGCAAAACTCGCTTGCAAAGCCTCCATACTGCGGGGAGCAACGTACCACTCGGCGGGGCCACCGACTCGGAAGGAAGTCAGGCCCGCCAGCGAAACTTGGGAGTTAATCTTGCAATCAGTTCCCCGCAAAGAAATAGGAGAATACACTCGCCGATTTTCCTTAACAGAGGAGTCATTCGAGATAGTCACCATCTTGAAAATCCTTAAAAATACCTTCGCTCGAAGACGTGGTTGAAAATCCATTTAGCTAACTTATGTCGCCCCTTTGAGCGAGCCGCCCGACAGAAGTTTCGGCACAACGTGCAACGCCATAATGTCGCTCAACTCTACTCTGTTCGCGAGCTAATCGGGGCGATCGGCTTGTTGATAAAAAGCCATAACCTCTGGAATAATCTGATTCAGATTACCAGCACCCAAAAACAGAGCCAAATCTCCCGGTTGCAGATTTTTGGTTAAAAACTTAGTAACTGACTCCAGGGAAGGCGCAAACTCAACCTCTCGGCCTTCTTTAGCAATCAAATCAGCAACCTGCTGCCCGCTAATCTCTCCTAAATTCGGTTCCCCAGCACTATAAATATCGCAAGCCACAACCAAATCAGCATCCCCAAAAGATTGAGCAAATTCTGGCAAAAATGTCAGAGTCCGGCTGTAACGGTGGGGTTGAAAAATTGCCACCACTCTTCGGGATTTGGGATTTTTTTCGCTACCTTCAATACGCAAGCGAGCCGCCGCCAAGGTAACGCGGATTTCGCTAGGATGGTGGGCGTAGTCGTCCACAAACAGGATGTCATTGTGAAAACCCCGCACCTCAAAACGGCGGCGAGCTCCTTCAAAGCCAGCAATCGCTTTGGCAATCGCCGAAAATTCTAACCCCAACAATCGGCCCACTGCTACCGCAGCTAGTGCATTGCTGAGATTGTGTGTACCCAGCAACTTCAACTCCATTTCCCCTAGGAAAGATCCTCGCTCCCAAATCCGGGCCTTGGTGCTTTCTGCTCCGTACTCCACGCCCGAAGCCGTGTAGTCAGCACCGCTGTCTGGCTGCAAGCTATAACTGACATGAGGCCCAAGGCAGTCTTTGACGATTTGGTCGTCAATGCAGCCCACCAAGGTTTGACAGTTTTGGGCAAACACCTTAAATGTGTCTATTACCTGGTCAAGGGTATCGTAATGGTCTGGATGATCCAGTTCCACATTCGTCACTATGCCTATTTTGGCTACCAGCTTAACGAGAGAACCGTCGGATTCATCAGCCTCGGCCACTAAGTAGGGGCCTTCCCCCAAACGGGCATTGCCTTCCCAAGCATTTACCTCGCCTCCTACTACGATCGTCGGGTCTAGACCCGCAGCCATCAGCATGAAGCCGATTAAGCTGCTAGTAGTAGTTTTGCCATGAGTCCCCGCTACGGCTATGCTTTGGTAATCTTGAATTAACGCTGCCAACACATCCGATCGATGAAAAATCGGACAGCCCAAATCTAAAGCAGCTCGATATTCGGCATTTGCTGGGTGAATAGCCGTCGAACATACTACTTGAGGCAATCCCGGAATTGCTTGGGCGCTTGAACCGTTGCCGTTCAATTGGAGAGCTTTGGCTGTCGCGACAGAAGTCCCTACCGTACCCGCGACTATCGAGGATACTGCTCTTTCCTGTTGCCCGCAGTCGGGACTGCTACCGTTAAGGGCCGTTTGAAATAATTCAAAATTGCTGGCGTCTTGACTCCAAAAAATATGAGCTCCCATTCCTTGCAAGCGCTCGGTTATGTGACTCGATTTAATGTCGGAGCCGTACACAGGCAACTTGCGTTTAGCTAGAATGTAGGCAAGGGCTGACATCCCAATCCCACCAATGCCGATGAAATGAAATGGTCTACCGCTAAAATCAACAGAACTCGGCATCTTTGCTCCTCACACACCACACCACGCCAATAACACGCGATATCATATCAAGAATTGTTTTTTCAGGATACAGTTCGCTAGAGATTTTGTACAAAATTCTCTGCGCGTCCCTAGATTTGCGGGACTTGTAGAGATGTTTGTCTTGTATCCTATATGACTTAGTACCGAGTAGTTTTCCGGAACAGTCACAGCTCGAAAATTGCAGGTAACAGAAAACGGGGTCTGGGGTCGGGGTCAATAGACTAATTTTGGGTGGTTGCATACTCCTGCATTCTTTCTATTTCGATCCGCCTGCTGTGCTGGGATACGGCAGCAAAAGCCCCACAACCTTTCTACCAAGATTGAGGGTAAAACCCATAAGGATTTACAAACACTACCACGAACAACAAAATTTCGCTCCTTTTATAGTCATTTATCTACCCGTACGGTCATTTTTTCTTGAAAGTGAGAGATTGACACGCTCGCAGCTATAGTATATATTCTTACTTTATTGTATATATACAAGGTATGCAGTTAGTCGAAATAGTCGCAAAGCCATAGATCAAACCAAATCATTGGTTTTGATCGAGAAGCCGATCGACTCTCTGGGCAGCCCTTAAAATTTTTACCACTGCGATAAGTATATCTACCGTCAAAACTTTTTCGGTCGCCCACAAACGAATGCTCAGGCGGTCGATCGCGCACTCAAAACAAGTTGGGATAAATATTGGCAAGGTTAATCATCCAGTCCCGCACCCACTCTGACGCTCAGAACCGGGTTTTTTAAGTCTTATTGAAGGTTTGAACGAATTAAGGGGGTTGAAAAAACCGGTTTCAGCGTTCAGGACGATCGTCGAAACTAGGGTCATCCAGGGGTTTTTCCCCAATGAAAACCGAGGGTTTTCTAATAAACGAGCTTATGGTTAAAAGCGTATAAACATAAAATTGGGGCGATGTCTGTATTAATCCTGATTTGGGGGGAATATGGCGAAAATAGCGATTTTGGGGGGGACTTTTGATCCGGTTCACTGGGGTCACGTGTTGGTAGCCGAGACGGCTGCGAGTCAATTTGCTCTCGATCGAGTCATTTGGGTACCGGATCGCTCTCCTCCTCACAAAGAGCGCCCGGATTTGGCAAGTTTTGAGCAGCGGCGGGAAATGCTCGCTCTGGCGATCGGTGATCGCCCTGACTTCCTAATTTCGCCGCCGTCGGCAAATCCCTCCGACAATTCTTTTGCGATCGACACCCTGCTGTATTTGCAAAAATTGTATCCAGGCGATCATCGCTGGTACTGGATTATTGGTAGTGACGCACTCCTTACTCTCCCCAAATGGCACCGGTGCGGCGAAATTGCCGGGTTGTGCGACTGGTTGGTGGCCCCACGTCCGACTCAGGGAGAGCGAGAGACAGCAGAAAGCGCCGAGACTGGGGAACTGTCCGAGTGGGGAGATTGTCCGGGTGGAAAACCCCTCGCTTCCGGGGGGGACAGGATGCAGGTTCAGGCAAATGCTGTGGGCCGACGAGTTGCCGAACAAATGGCTCTTTTGGACGTGGAAATTCGCTGGGAGGTGCTGTCCATGGCTGCGATCGAGATTTCGTCCAGCCACATCCGCCGCTGCTGCGCCGAAAGGATCGACCTCCGCTACTTAGTCCCGGAAGTGGTCGGGACTTATATTGCATCCCATCAGCTTTACCAGTAACTAGCTGCAGAAAGCCTAATGCCTTCTGCCTTGCAATTTCAGCCTTCTAGAAAAGTTCAAGCTTTTTTGATCGACACAAAAAGTTAGAAAGGATCGACCTTTGCGATATGATCTTGTCTCATAAGTCAATTCTTAAATTTTTTCAAAATTTAAGCCTGAGCTAGAGGCTGCCATCGTTAGGAGGTACAAGGTGATTAGAGTCGCGATCAATGGTTTTGGACGTATCGGGCGCAGTTTTGCGCGCTGCTGGCTGGGCCGAGAAAACAGCCAGCTAGAGTTGGTAGCTATTAATGACACTTCCGATCCTAGAAGTAATGCTCACTTGCTGAGATACGATTCCATGATGGGAACGTTGAAGAATGTGGACATCAGTGCGGATGAAAATTCCATTACTCTCAACGGCAAGACAGTTAAATGCGTGAGCGATCGCAACCCGCTAAACTTGCCTTGGAAAGATTGGGGTATTGATCTGATTATTGAATCGACCGGCGTCTTCGTTGACCAAGCTGGTGCATCGAAGCATATCACTGCCGGTGCTAAAAAAGTGCTAATTACCGCTCCCGGCAAGGGTTCTGAAGTTGGCACTTATGTGATGGGAGTCAACCACCACAACTACAAGCACAGTGACTACACAGTCATCAGCAATGCTAGCTGTACTACCAACTGTCTGGCTCCTGTACTGAAAGTGCTGCACGAAAATTTTGGCATCGTCAAAGGCATGATGACCACTACCCACAGCTATACTGGCGACCAGCGCTTGCTGGATGCCAGCCACCGCGACTTGCGGCGGGCCCGGGCGGCAGCAATGAATATTGTGCCGACTTCTACCGGAGCAGCCCAAGCTGTGGCTTTGGTGATTCCAGAATTGAAGGGCAAGTTAAATGGTATTGCCATGCGCGTGCCGACTCCCAATGTGTCCGTAGTCGATTTTGTGGCTCAGGTAGAGAAAAAGACTTTTACCGAGCAAGTAAATCAAGTGTTCAAAGAAGCTGCCTCTGGCTCCATGAAAGGAATTTTGGAGTACAACGATTTGCCTTTAGTTTCATGCGACTATCGCGGAAGTGATGCTTCTTCGATTCTGGATTCCAGCTTAACGCTGGTGATGGATGGCGACATGGTAAAGGTTTTGGCTTGGTACGACAATGAGTGGGGCTACAGTCAGCGTGTTGTTGACTTGGCTGAATTGGTCGCCGAACGTTGGGAAGCCTAGTACCCGAAGGCAGAAGGCTTTAGTCATTCGGCAGAAGGTAAAAAATCCTGATATTTTGTACTTTTGAGTCGATTTCTAGCTGACTGATTATTTCTGTTTTCGAGCGGTAGAGACTTTTGGCAGTCGATAGTTGGCGAGGACAAAATGAAATATCGTAGGGACATGGCAGTCCCGTGTCCCTACGATATGCTTATGCTGCTACTCCCAGCTATCGAAATTTTTGCCATAATACTACGATCGGGCTTTCGGGTCTACTTGATGATAAATTTGTTGTTTGTAGTAAGCCCTTAAAATTGCTTTGGTTAAGTTCTCTGAAATTCCCAAATATAAAAAAAATAAAAGTTCCGCCTATAAAAGTTAAAAACCTGAAAAAATAGCAACACCTACGGTGTAGTTTTGCCAACAAAATCTGATATGAAAAAAGCGTTAATTAGCGGTATATCAGGTCAGGACGGAGCTTATTTAGCTAAACTTTTGCTCGATCGAGGTTATGAAGTTTGCGGCACCTCCAGGGACGCCCAAATGTCTAGTTTTGGAAACCTGGCCCGTTTGGGCATCCGAGACAGAGTAAAACTAGAATCCATGTCTCTCAACGATTTTCGTAGCGTCTTGCAAGTGCTTGCCAAAATAGAGCCAGATGAGGTGTACAATCTAGCAGGTCAAAGTTCCGTCAGTCTGTCTTTTGAACAACCCGTAGAAACCCTCGAAAGCATTGCCACAGGCACATTGAATCTCTTAGAAGCAATTAGGTTTACAGGCAGCCAAATTAAACTTTACAATGCCAGTTCCAGCGAATGTTTTGGGGATACCGGAGGCAGTCCAGCCGATGAAAATACCCCCTTTCGCCCCAGAAGTCCTTACGCGGTGGCGAAAGCAACGGCCTTTTGGGAAGTAGCGAATTATCGGGAAGCGTACAATTTGTTTGCCTGTTCTGGTATTCTGTTCAATCACGAGTCGCCGCTGCGGCCGGAGAGGTTCGTCACCCAAAAAATTGTATCTGTTGTGTGCCGAATTGCGGCAGGTAGTTCCGAAAAACTGCATTTGGGAAATATTTCAGTGCAGCGGGACTGGGGTTGGGCGCCGGAATATGTGGAGGCGATGTATTTGATGTTGCAGCAGGAAGAACCGGACGATTATGTAATTGCCACGGGTGTAAGTTATCCTTTGGAGGAGTTTGTGCGATCGGCTTTCGTTTGTGCGGGTTTGGATTGGCAGGAACATTTAGTAACCGATGCTAGTCTCTACAGACCGACGGAGATTGCAGTTGGGAATGGAAATCCGGGTAAGGCGAAGCAAAAGTTGGGATGGGAGGCGAAGTACAAGATGCAGGATGTGGTGCGGATGATGGTGGAGGCGAGGCAGATGTGAGGGAAAATTATGGGGTGAAAATATGGAAGGAGAATATGCAACGGCTAAGGAGTGGTATAAAGGCAATCGCCGGGAGTTGAAGAAATATCGGGGTCAGTGGATCGCTTATACTAACCGAGGGGTGATTAGTTGCGATCGCGATTATAACAAAATAAAAGAGGGGGAGCGCTCCAAGCTGATCAAGGTTAACGAGGGTGAAAAAACTCCCAAATTAATTTTTGGAATCCAATCTGGAAAATTAAGGAAATTTGGTATTGGCAAAGTTAGGAGTTTTTAATTTTTGTTATTTTTTTTTTCAAGTGGCTCCCAGTCATAATTAGGTCATCATAGAGACAATTATAATTTTTACCAAAGGCATATTTTATGACTTATCCAATAGTTGAAATAGAAAAACTGGGGCTACCTCAACCACAAGGAATAATCCATGTTGGTGCCAATAATGGCTGCGAGTTTGATAGTTACAAACGAGTTAATCCAGAAATTGTTTTGTATATTGAACCTATACCGAGGATATATGAAGAGTTAAAAAATAGAATTAGTAATACAGTTAATCATTTTGCTTTACAATATTTATGCTCTGACATAGATCATGAGGATGTTGTTTTCAATGTAGCCAGTAATAATGGCTTATCTTCTAGTTTTTTGCCACTTGGTCGCCACGAGGAAATCTATCCAGATATTCAGTATGTAGATTCATTCACAGTTCAAACTAGGACAGTCGATAGTCTATTGAGAGAGCTTTTCCCACATATACCCGAAAACAAGTTTCAGTTGTTGGTAATCGATACTCAAGGTTGTGATTTAAAAGTTTTAGGAGGCTGTCATAGACTTTTGAGAAATGGATTAAAATATGTAGCCGTAGAAATTAGTGAGGAGCCTTTGTATGAAGGGGGATGTACCCATGAGCAAATTACTGAGTTTTTAAAGCTTTATGGATTTAGAATGAAAAATATGTTTATTCATTCTGCTGGTTGGGGAGAAGCTTTTTATGTGAAACAGCGCAAATTGGCTATTTTCAAGAGCTTTGGTAATAATAGTGATAGCAATAAGATTTGTTGGCATAATTTAGCCTTGCATAAGCCCTGTCAACAAAGTTCCTACTATCAATTTTTTACCCCTGGGCTTGTTACAAAACAAAGTGCCGTTAACGGCATTAAGAATGGTCAGTTTAGTTTTCATACGGAAAAAGAGGTGAACCCTTGGTGGCAGGTTGATTTAGAAAAATGTTATGAATTGAAAGAAATTAAGATATATAACCGACTCAATTCATGTTCGGAAAGGGCAAGGACATTGCGAGTTTTGCTGTCCTCTGATGGTGGTAATTGGGAAGAAATTTACGCCAATGATGAAGGTAGTATTTTTGGCGGTGTTGACAACAATCCTTTAATTATTCCCATTGATGGAAAAGTTGCCCGTTATGTTCGCTTACAATTGAACGAAGAAAACTATCTTCATTTAGATGAAGTGGAAGTCTATGGAAGGTGAGCTGTTAGTGATATCTGTTAAATATTAGGATTAAAACTACGTTGATTTGTGAGGGTTGCACAATCATAAGATGATTTGGTAATTTGGGATCTTCGATTGTGGGGGCGGACAGTCCTTCGCTCCTACAGGATGATCAACAGAGCATCCCGCAATTAATTATGCAAGCCCGAACTCCGGTGAGATAAACAATAAGTCCATTATCAAATATAGACAAAACTTCAGTGATCTTATTTAATTGCTTCCATATTCAAACTCACCGGATCGCGAGAACTATCGGGAAAATTAGTTAGATCCGTGGTTCCCGGTTGCCACATTCTTACTTCCTTGAAGTTAGCAACTTCTAATAGAAGATGCTCTAAACTAGCTTGATTAAAAATTGTTTTGTGATAGTTGAACTCATAGTCTTGTCCTCCCATCAATCGTCCTAGAATAGGTCCAATACAATTGCCATGCTCATGATACATTTTGATAATTAAATCCAAATTGGGAACAGCTAGTCTGAGAATACCATTAACTTTTAAAACTCGATGCCATTCCTTTAATATGCGGGGAATCTCAACATGAGAAAAATGTTCCAGACAATGAGAAGCATAAATTAAATCAACACTTTCATCAGCAAAAATAGAGAGATCATCAATAGCACGGACATAGTCTATATGTGGTGCTGGCCGAATATCAATATTGATAAATTCTGGGTGATCAAGATTACCGCAACCCAGGTGTAAATAAATGGACTCCTTTGACATTTTCATTTTATCAGGGACACTATCAGAATCAACTTGATAGCCATACACTTCAACTTCGTCTAAATGTAAGTAATTCCTTTCTAGTAACTGCAACTTCACATATCTTGCTATTCGGTTAATTTCAACTATTAGGGGAGAACCATTAATACCACCAAAGGGCTTACTTTCATTGTAAATATAAACCTGTTGCCAATCAACTGCATCTACAGAAATTAGTACGGTTAACGTATTAGCCCTGTCGTAACAATCATCGAGACGATTATAAATCTTGACATCTTTAATGTGAAAATAATCTTGTAAATCCACCTGCCACCAAGGCTGTTCCTCAATATCCGTATGAAATCCAAATTTACCATTCTTCACACCATTAACGCCACCGGGAGCATCATTTTCTCTTGATCCAGCATATACAGAACTTTGTGTAGCAGGTTTCTTAAGGGCTATATTCATAAAATATGGTGGTGATATTAGTTCTATCATTTCTTTAGGGTAAAACAACATGAATTTTTTTTGTTCATAAGAATTTTTCCATCCTTCAAACTCATATTCATTAGTCCTCACACTGGGAAAAATATAGAAAGGAAGACGAGCAAAAATGGTTTGATATGGTAATTCCTCAGCTAGGTGAAACAAATGATCATGGGAATAATGCAGAAAGAAAGGGCAGTATAATTTTTGTAAATTGGGGGAAATCATTGATAAGTTATTACCAAATGTTCCCTGTCCAATTACTAAATGTTTGGCGCTGAGGATTGTGTTTACATCTTCTTCTAAAGAATTGGATTGAACCCTCGCATTATATCTAATTAACAGTTCATCAATACAAGGATTAAGTCGATCAGGCTCAGTGACAACTACAATATCTTGATAATTACCATATTCTATGATTTTTTGGTAGTAACTTAAAGGAGGCTGAATATATAAAGGGTGTACATTAAAATTAGAAAAAACATCCCCCGAACGAATATGTATAACCAAAGTTCTTTCACCAATACTTTTATCTTCTCTATAGGGAACTAGATTGAATATTGTGTTGTGTAAAATTTTCAGACTTTCCGAGTTAGGAATTATTAGCTCTGGAACGATAAAAAAGTTACCCTTTATTTTTACCAACCAAGAAGTTGGTTTAGAAGTGGAAAAGTTTATTTCTCCTTGATTTAATTTAAGGTAATAATGTCCAGGGTGAACGAGTTTGCCTTTATAAGTATCCGCTAAATAAATCCCATTTAACAATTGAAATAGACTATTGCCTAGTCTTAAAAATTCATCTATCTCAAATATATATGAAATATTTTCACTCCCGTTTAACTCTCTCCAGTTGGATATATTATGCTCACTGGAAAAGACTTCTATCTGATATCCTATTTTTTCCAGTTCACTAAAGTTTAATAATGACTTATTCATATCAATACTGTTCATAGAAACTAATTCTCCTTTTCCAGATTTGAAGTGACATTCATAGGCTTCAGGATTCAGTTCTAGGGCGCGACGGTATGTAGCGCTCGCCTCATCCCAGTGATTCAATTTCCGTAGAAGATCCCCTAACTGCAACCAGACTTCCCAGTTATCGGGTTGAACCTGCAAAAGATTGTGATAAGCTTCCACATTGTCTGGATTGAGTGCTATAGTGTGGCGGTACGAGGCTATGGCTTCTGCTAAATGGGACTGATTTCGCTGTTGCAGTGTATTTGCCAAAGTATAAGGAATCCAGTCAGCATCAGGGTTCAACTCACTTGCACGGCTATAAGCGGCGATCGCCTCATCCAGTTGACCAAGTTTTGCTAAACTATTACCTAGCCCCACGTAACTTCCAAAATGTTCGGGATTCAATTCAATCGCCTTGCGAAAGCCTACAGCCGATTGTTCCCACTCTTGTTGTTGAGCTAGCGCCTCTCCTAGGTGGTGGTAACTCCAAGAAAAATCTGGTTTGAGTTCTATTGCATGGCGGTAGGCGGTGACGGCTTCATCGTATCTGCCCAGTTTTGCTAGGGCTTCCCCCATCTGGTGGTAGGCCCAGGAATCGTTGCTATTGAGTTCAAGTGCCCGACGGTAAGTGGCGATCGCTTCTTCTAGATTACCTTCCTGTTGCTGTTGCTGGTCTTTGTCGAATTCGCTCATAGCCGTCTCATCCTTATATCTGCGATTACTTTTTATTTATAACTATCAAGTTATCTGTTTACACGGAGTGGCGCAACGCTTTACAGCACTGGCTTGTCTATATTACCAGCTTTTTCTACAGCATCACCACTCAGGTAGAATTACTATGGTGTTGAAAAATAAATCAATTTTTCGTCTTCCTCCCCTGTCGCAGTCAAAACTTCTCCTTAGTGGTGCGGGACTCCTATTTAATGATATAATAAAATTTATGCGTTTATTGCTGGCTTTGGTTATTTTCAAAAAATTAGATTTACTAATAAGCAATTCTAGAGCTAACCAGTTGTAAAATTTTCGTTTGAGAACAAGGGAGAGAAATCATGCCAAAAGTATCAGTTGTAATGTGCGTCTATAATCACGAAAAATTTGTAGGTGAGACCATGGAAAGTGTCATCAACCAAACTTATCAAGATTGGGAATTTATTATTACAAACGATGGTTCGACCGATCGATCTTTAGATATCATTAAGCAATACGATGATCGGCGAATTCGATTATTTTCCCTGGAAAAAAATAGTGGTGCTCGCGTCGCCCGAAATAATAGCATTAAACACGCTAGAGGAGAGTATATAGCGGTTATCAATTCCGATGATGTGTGGATACTAAACAAGTTAGAAAAACAGGTTAATTTTTTAGATAAAAATTCTGACATAGGTGCAGTTTTTACTTATGCTGCTTTTATCAATGATGACAGTGAGGACATAGGTTATGACCATCACTACGGTCAGATATTTAATCAACATAATAGAAGTAGGCTTGAGTGGTTAAGAGACTTTTTTAGAGCAGGTAATTGTCTTTGTCACCCTAGTGTTTTGATTAGAAAAGTATGTCATGAAGATCTGGGCTGGTATGATGAAAGACTTGGACAGTTAGCGGATTTTGATATGTGGGTTAGGCTGGTAACAAAATACCAGATACATATATTACCCGAAAATCTTGTTAAGTTTCGACTGCTAAAAAATCAAGCCAATATAAGTGGCAACACTCCCAAAAATAACAGCAGAGTGATCTTGGAATGGTCTCAGGTATTAAGAAACTACTTAAAACCAGAAATATTAGATAATTTGCATCAAATCTTTAACTTGAAAACTAATATTAATGAAGTAGGGCTTTCAGTAAAACAGCAACCATTTTCCCGAGACATAGCACCATTTTTTGTGGCAATGTTAGCTAGTAAATCTCAAAATCCAGGGCATCAGTATTTTTGTTTCGATCAGTTATACCAAATGCTTGCTGACCCAGAAGTGGCTCAAAAGTTAGAAGATCAGTATTACTTTAATTTTTCAAGTTTGACTGATCTAGCTAGAGAACAGGACATTTTTGGTATAGTTGCTTTAGATAGAGTGCAATCCCAACTATTTCAAAATCAAGGGGAATTAGAACAATCTCAGGCACAACTACACCAGATCCAGGCAGAATTAGCTGATGTTCAAGCTCAACAGCATCAGACAGGGGAAGTATTAGAACAGTTGAACTCTCAACTGCATCAGGCTCAACAAGAGTTGGAGCAGTCAAACTCTCAACTGCATCAGGCTCAACAAGAGTTGGAGCAGTCAAACTCTCAACTGCATCAGACTCAACAAGAGTTGGAGCAGTCGAACTCTCAACTGCATCAGACTCAACAAGAGTTGGAGCAGTCAAACTCTCAACTGCATCAGACTCAACAAGAGTTGGAGCAGTCGAACTCTCAACTGCACCAGACTCAACAAGAGTTGGAGCAGTCGAACTCTCAACTGCACCAGGCTCAACAAGAGTTGGAGCAGTCGAACTCTCAACTACATCAGGCTCAACAAGAGTTGGAGCAGTCGAACTCTCA
>NZ_JAUBSD010000104.1:0-26625 GCF_036704575.1 Microcoleus sp. K5-D4 | reverse complement strand
GTGTAATTTGGTTGGGCGAACTGGAAGAGACTTGGAGATGTCGGCGTCGGAGTTGGCGTCGGCGTCGGCGTCGGCGTCGGCGTCACATCAATGCCTTGATATTGAATACTCCGCACTAGGTAGTCGGAACTATCGCTTTTGATGGAGGTGCTAGTGGCGTAGGCAGCGGTGGGGCTATCGTAGGGTTTGGCGGAGAACCGTAATTCGTCAAAAGCAACGCTAGTGGAATTTGCTTGTATCTGGAATGTGAAATTGCCATCGGGACTATCGCCAATGAAAGTCACTCCATCTGAAGAGACACCGATCGGTTTTTGAGGGTTAGGAGGGGTGAGGCGAGCGATCGTAAAATTGCTGGCCGATACCTCCGTCCCATTATTAAAGAGTTTCAGCAAACCAACTTCATTGCCTTGATCGTTCACTGTAGAACTTGATTTGGGAAGTAATCCACTCACGCCGATCGTGGCGCTAGTGATGTCTTTGTTATCTGCCCATTTCACCTTCAGCGTCTGAGATAGATTGGCGTTGGGGTCATAGTTGATTTCCGCCCGATATTTAGTGGCGTCGGTGAACCAACCACTATAAGAGCCGTAGACACCAATACCAGCCGGAGCGCCGTAGCTCAACCCGCTTTTAGGGGTTTCGTTCGGTGCTAACGTGAGGTTGGCGATGGCTTCAGGGCTAGTGTAGTTCGTTTCAAAGCCATCAAAAGCTATCCCAGACAGTTGGATGCCTTGATTCTTGGCGGCAGTAGGCCATTGTGTAATTAGGTCAGCGATGCTGCTGTAATTAGTGGTTGTACCCAAAGAACCAGTGAATGAAGTAGCCATAGCTTCTCCTTTGATGATGAGTAATTAAGGATTAGAAGTGACTGAAAACCAGAGGTTGGGCTTTCTTGTAGCGATCAATCGCTGCAAGAAAAATTTCCTCATACGTGGCGGTAAATCAAGTAAAAATGCTTGCCCAATCAGCATCTGAAGGTATTGTTGCCCCCGATCGAGTGTAGAGTGTAAATAATTACACCTACTTACGCCTATTTACATAGAGATATTTAACTTTCATCATCAATAAGTTTGATCCGGAAAAATTGCGCTCTTTTTTTCAGCCCTATAAAAAGGGGGTTTTCCACATCTGTAGAGGAAGGAGAGCTTAAATCCCTGATTTCGACCGCCCAAGAGGCAGCTTTCACTGATTCAGCGCGCAAAAGTGAATCAGGAGAGACAATTATGAGTAAAAATACTTAAAATTTTATATGTCTAAGCATCACCCAGTTGGGAATTTCTGAAAATTGAGGTTCGGGTGTAAGTTAAATCTGATTCCATTAAAAATGCGATGGTCAAAAACCAAGTTTATTGGTGATCCGTAATGTGATTGACGATCGCTAAAATATGTCAAATGGGTTCTATATAAGGAGTGAGTTGATTCATTCAAAAACCCCTCATGTTATATTTATTTGTATTTACTTACTTAACGAGCGATGAACTTGTCAAAGCGTAGGTTGTGGTTGTTGGGAGCGATCGCCATTACTGCAATAGCGATCGTTACTCTGCTATTTGCTCCTGCTAACAACAAAGTCAACAGCGGTTCTACTTATAATAGAGCGCCGGACGGCTACGGAGCATGGTATGCTTTTATGTCAAAACGGGGAACCGAGGTTCAGCGCTGGCAAAAACCTTTTGAAGACTTTGCTAAAAACCAAGATGCAAAACCGCCCACTACCCTTTTACGTATCTATAGTAAATTGATACCAGAAGTTGTTTCTGATACAGAGAAAAAGTGGGTGGAACAGGGCAATACTTTGGTAAATTTGGGAGTTCGCGCACCAGTGACACCAGCACCTTTTAGTAGCTTGCACCTAGCTTCAGCCGGGGAAATCAAGATTGATACGGGGCGGAGATACCCCAGCAGCGAAAAACAAATTTTAGACGATCAATTTGGGGCAATTGTTTGGAAAAAAAACGTGGGAAAGGGTACAGTTTATTTTGCCAGCACCTCCCATTTAGCTGCTAATGCTTATCAGGATTTTCCCGGTAATTATGAATTTTTAGCAGGGCTGGTTACTCAATTAGAAGGTGGAGAACCAGAAATAGAAGGGGCCCAGCAGGCTCTAGCAGTGAAATTAATCCAAAATTCGAGCGACCCGCAAAGCCAGGGAACGAGTAAAATCCTCAATAAAGTCTGGGTAGACGAATACATTCACGGTTACAAAGATCCCGAAGTTATTGAACGCGAATACCAGGGAAACTTATTCACTTATTTAGCCAAAACTCCTCTATTTCCAGTTTTGATACAGGGTACAATTATTTTACTCGTTGCTATTTTTGCCGGGTGGAACAGGTTTGGACAGCCTGTAACTTTATCAGCGCCGCAGGTTGACAACAGCGAAGCTTACATTCAAGCATTAGCGGGTGTTTTACAAAAAGCAAACAGCACAGATTTCGCCGTAGAAATTATCGGCAAAGAAGAACAGTTACAACTGCAAAAAGCATTATTATTGGGACAGACATCGCTGGAAAGTGAAACCCTAACAAATGCTTGGGTTGAGCAAACAGGGCGAAAAGCGGCAGAATTGTCAGAAGTTTTGCCCTCGCCATCTCACAAACGCCGAATCAGCGATTCAAATTTGCTAGCCTGGTTGGGTAAATGGCAGCAGATCCGTCAACATCTCCCCTCTGACAGGAAAAATCTAAAATGAGCGAAACAAACTCGATTTTTAAACGCCTCAGCCAAGCCCTCGACAAAATAGTTGTGGGTCAATCTTCCACAGTACAGCACTTGCTAGTAGCACTTTTGAGCGGCGGCCACGTGATTGTTGAGGGAGTCCCTGGAACCGGGAAAACTCTACTTGTAAAAGCGATCGCCCAATTGATTCAAGCAGATTTTCGCCGCATTCAACTAACGCCGGATATTTTGCCGTCGGATATCTTAGGAACGAACATTTTTGATTTTGAAAGCCACAGTTTTACCCTGAAAAAAGGGCCAGTGTTTACTGAAGTTTTGCTGGCAGATGAAATTAATCGCACGCCTCCGAAAACCCAGTCAGCATTGCTAGAAGCAATGGAAGAACAGCAGGTAACGTTAGACGGTGAGACTTTAGCTCTGCCAGAATTATTTTGGACGATCGCTACTCAAAATTCCCTAGAATTTGAAGGCACTTATCCGCTACCAGAAGCTCAGTTAGACCGATTTTTATTTAAACTTGTGGTTGATTATCCCGAGGCAGCGGCAGAAAAGCAAATGTTGCTGAATGCAGAGGCAGGATTTCGCGCCAAACGCCTCGATTTAGCTAGGATCAAATCTTTAGCAACGGTAGAGCAAATAATTAGCGCCCGTCAAGCAGTACAAACAGTCAAAGTAGAAGAGAAAGTGCTCGATTACGTGCTAGCTTTGGTACACAATACGCGAAAACATCCCGATTTGGCATTGGGTGCTTCTCCGCGATCGGCAGTAGCTTGGTTGCAAAGTAGTAAAGCTCACGCTTGGCTAGCCGGCAGGGATTATACTACTCCTGATGATGTCAAGGCGATCGCACTGCCGCTTTTGCGTCACCGTCTGATTCTCAAACCAGAATCGCTGCTAGATGGCTTGCAAATTAATTCGGTAATTGCTTCGGTATTAAAACAAGTCGCTGTACCGAGGTAAACTGAAATATAACTATGACGATCGCAATCAAAATTCTGGATCAGAATGATGTAAATATTCTCAAGAATGTCGATCCAGATGTCTTTGACAACTCGATCGATATCCCACGTACTGAAGAATTTTTGACAGACTCGCGGCACCATCTGGCTGTTGCAATCGATGACGATAAAGTTGTCGGCTTTGTCTCAGCAGTTCATTATGTTCATCCCGACAAAGCACGTCCCGAACTGTGGATTAACGAGGTTAGTGTAGCAGAAACTTATCGTCGGCAAGGTTTGGGGAAGCGTTTGATGAATGCAGTATTTGAGGTCGCTCGTGAGTTGGGTTGTACAGAAGCTTGGGTGCTTACCGATCGCGAAAATACAGCAGCGATGAATCTGTATTCGGCTGTTGGTAATCCAGAAACACCGAGCGATCATGTTATGTTTACGTTTCGTTTGGAGGAATCGAATTCCTGACAAAAAATCTTTATTACGCAAGTATTGTAGGAATTGAGCGCAAAAATACCACACCAGAAGTATGAAGAAGTCTCTAAACGAAGTCAAGAAGCTTGAAGACCTTCCAAACATTGGGAAATCAATGAGTGCGGATTTGCGAAGCATTGGTATTGAGCAACCAGATCAACTTAAAACGCGATCGCCATTAGAAGTCTTTCACGAACTTGCTAATGTCATGGGACATCGCCACGATCCATGTGTACTTGACGCTCTCATTTCTGTCAAAAGATTCCTCAATGGCGAACCAGCTAAGCCTTGGTGGCGTTATACAGGTGAACGACGCAAGCTACTTGCAAATCATGTAAAGGGAGAAAGCAAATGAAATTCGGATATACAATTATTTACGTTGCTGACGTACTAAGTTCATTGACTTTTTTTGAAAGGGCTTTTGGGTTCAAAAAGAAGTTCATTGATGAATCAGGAGATTATGGTGAACTTGACACTGGGGAAACAACTTTATCTTTTGCTACACATTCTCTAGGCGCGTCAAATTTCCCAAATGGTTATATTTCGGCTGATTCATCGGATAAACCTTTGGGTGTTGAAATAGCACTTACCACTGATTCAGTAGAAATGGCACATCAACAAGCGATCGCAGCAGGTGCATTAGAGTTAAAAGCACTTCTCAAAAAACCTTGGGTCAGATTGTTTTCTATGTTAGATGTCCAGACGGAACTCTCGTTGAATGGTGTACACCAGTATCTTAATCAGAAATTTTAATGATTCCTGCTATTCGCCTTTATTTCCTGTTAGCGATCGCAATTCCGATCGCCCTTTTGCTCGCTATGCTTGTAAATCAGCAGACAAGTATTATCGGCACTTTGCTATTTGACTGTGTAATTGTAGGTCTAGGCATTATCGACGCACTGCGCGTAAAATCTCATCGGGTGCAAGTGACACGCCATCCGTTGCACAGACTTTCGATTGGGCGAGACAATCCGGTTTTACTGTCAGTGCGATCCTCTCCGAGGGCTGCGCTAACGGCAAATCAAACGGCTAAAATTCGCCTGCGCGACGCCTATCCGCTAGAGTTTGATGTCTCTCAACCGATGCTGGAAGCAGACCTCAACCCTAACAGCGATCGGGAATTAACTTATACAATTCGCCCGTCTAATCGCGGAGAATATAAGTGGGGAGACATTCAAGTGCGGCAGTTGGGAAATTGGGGTTTAGCATGGCACGACTGGAAAATACCTGCTAGTGAAAAAGTGGCAGTTTATCCCGATTTAGTGATGTTGAAAGAACTCTCTATTCGGCTAACATTGGAAAATAGCGGCACAATGCGTGGGTTACGAAAACTTGGCATGGGAACTGAATTTGCCGAACTGCGGGAATATGGTATTGGTGACGATCCTCGCTTGATTGATTGGAAAGCTACTGCGAGGCGATCGCGCCCTTTAGTCAGAGTTTTAGAACCCGAAAAAGAGCAAACTTTGATTATTTTACTCGACAGGGGACGGCTGATGACGGCGCGAGTGCAGGGTTTGAAGCGCTTTGACTGGGGAGTGAATGCAGCGCTGTCTTTAGCCTTGGCTGGACTAAATCGGGGCGATCGCGTGGGAGTCGGTGTGTTCGATCGGGAAATCACGACTTGGATACCGCCGGAACGCGGTCAACATCAACACTCTAAATTAATTGAACGCCTTGCGCCAATTCAGCCAGTTTTGTTAGAACCAGACTATGTTGGTGCTGTAACTAAATTAGTAAGTCAACAAACTCGCCGTGCATTAGTAGTGCTAATTACTGATTTAGTAGATGTCACAGCTTCTACAGAAATGCTTTCCGCCTTAGCGCGTTTAACACCTCGTTATTTGCCTTTTTGCGTAACTTTGCGCGATCCTCAAGTTGACCAAATCGCTCACACTTCCACCGTAGAAATTACACCTGCTTATAATCGTGCTGTCGCTTTAGATTTACTAGCACAGCGTCAGGTAGCTTTTGCACAGTTGAAACAAAAAGGAGTTTTGGTTTTGGATGCACCAGCAAATCAAATTAGCGAGCAATTGGTTAACCGATATTTGCAACTTAAGTCTCGGAATCAGCTTTGATTTTTTCAGCTTCCGAAGCATTCGCAAAGTAAGGTAAAGGCCCTTTGAGAACCGACCAGTTTTTATAGATGAAACCGATTACCCAAGGGGCTGACAAAGCAAAAAACAAGACGCCTAGCTGTATTTGCGATCGAAATACATCTAGAGTGCTTCCTGGTTGATTGTCTAAAAATGTTGTAGATGACAAATCCCAAATTACCCAAATAATATTTTTCAAAGCTAGAAAAAATATTAATACAAGTAAGCTGCGGGTTTTTACATACAAAATTGCGTGTATGAAGGTTGCAATAACACTATATATAAAATTATAAGAAATTAGAGACAGTAGGAAAAAAGCTATTATTGCTCGGGTATTTCCCCATTTTGCAGCCCATCTGTGTAAGATAATAGCCATTAAAATAAAGGCAGAAAATATGGGAGATAGTGCATAATAGATAGCCAAAATCAAGTAGTAAAACGCTGGAAAAAAGGTTTTTGAACCTCTAATTAAAATACTGCTATTTCTATAATCAATCAGTATTTTTTCAACAAAAGAAGGTACAATAAAAGACAAAGGATAATAAAATATTCGGAATACACCTAGTGCGAAAACCACGCTAGCGATCGCCAGACCTACTAATGGCAACCATTGGTAGCGTTCGGGAACTTTACCAACCAGATATTTAATTTCAATTCCCGCTAGCCTGCATTGTCGCCACACCAAAGCCAGTATCAAAATCGATAAATAAGTTCCAGCTATTTCATCAACTAATGGATCTAATGGTGTTTTACCATCGAACGGTATCCCCCGTGTATATCCAATCATTCCTATTTGAAAGTAAATGCCTATACCCAATAAGAAGTACCATCCAAATATATGCCGAACCTTGATGATAAAAAAAGGATTGTCTTCGGGAGATGGGATGTTAGTAATAGTCATGATTTTAATTAATTACTGGACTCGATATGGGTAGGTAAGGTGCTAGTTTGGGCAATTTAACGTCAAATGTATTCACAGACTGCTGTTTGACCGTTAGATTTAGATCCCCCCTAGCCCCCCTTCTTAAGGGGGGAACCGGAAGTCCTCAAAGTCCCCCTTCTTAAGGGGGATTTAGGGGGATCGAGACTTGTCGATAAATGAGAAATACAAAGGTTGTCAGGCTTAAGTTGACACCGATGTAGCCGATCGCCTTTTACTGCAATACATCACCAACAGCGCAAACAACCCGATCCCAGCCAAATACTTCAACGGATCGGGAATTGCCGGATTTGGCGATAAAAAACCCTCGATGGTACCAGCAATTACCAGCATCGGCACAATCCCAAATACCAATTGTGCAGCTTGAGTACCGTAAAACTTCATGGCATCAGCACGGCGATATTTGCCAGGAAAAAAGATAGCGCGGGCGATGATTAAACCAGCGCCGCCAGCTAAAAAAATCGCCGGCAATTCTAGGGAACCGTGAGGAAATACAAACGCCCAAAAAGGGTAAGCTAAATTGTGCTGAGCGACTAAACTGGCGATCGCGCCGATGCTCACTCCATTAAATGCCATAATATAAACAGTGTAAAGACCGAAAACAATCCCTCCCCCAACAGCCGCAAAACATACGGATAGATTGTTAGTCATAATACCGCTAGAAGCTAAAGGTTCGATTCCCACAATTGAACCCATCCACAATTTCCCGTCATCGCGTACCGTTTTAATCAAATGTCCAGGAACTACTAGGGACAAAAACGCTGGATCTTGCCAAGCAAACCACCAAGCAATCAACGCCATTACTAAAAAAATACCCGTCGCAGTCGCCGTATAACCAAACGTCTCCTGTACCGTAGCCGGAAAACCCCAGCGGCAAAACTCCACTATAGCTTCCCAATCTTGGCGGCGCGAACCTTGGTAAATTTGGGTGTAGCCACGAGAAGTTAACCTTTGTAAATCTTGTAACAAAATATTACCGACTTCATTTGTCCTAGCCCTAGCCAAATCTGCCGAAACAGAACGGTACAAACTCGCTAATTCCCTGATTTCAGACGCAGGTAGGGACTTTAGCCCCTTTTTTTCTACTTGCTGTAAAAGAGTGTCCAACCGTTTCCAGTTGGGTTCCCGCCGCGCGATCCAACGTTTAATATTCATAAAGTTTTCACTAAGTTCTATTAGATATAGCTTAAGATAGTTGTAAATTTTCCGCCTCAGACAATTACACCCATCCAGTCATGCCTAAAAAAAATCTTAGTTCTTCTGGACCAACAGGCCCCTTGAGCGTCGGTAATGTTGTTAGTGCTAGTTTGCGTATTTACCGCGACCATTTTAAGTCATATTTTAGTTTGGCATTGGTAGCTTATCTGTGGTTGTTAGTTCCGATTTACGGTTGGGCTAAATATTCTGCGATCGCAGGGCTCATTTCTCGTCTGGCTTTCGGTGAAGTTAGGGAAAAGCCAGAGGCTGTCAGTGATGCTCGCCGTGAGGTGAATCCTCGGATGTGGAGTTTTTTATGGGCGGGTATATTGACATTTCTGATTTTCCTTGGGGTATCCTTGGTAGGCGGGATCGCGATGTTCTTTGTGGGAATGGGTGCTGGTGCGCTCTTTGGGCAAAATTTCACACTGGTTGCAGCTTTCCTGCTAGTTGCAGTCATTGCTTTCTTAATTATATATATCCGACTTTTCTCTCGCTTGCTGATTATTGAAGTGCCGCTGGCGATCGAAAATAATATAGGTGCTAGTTCAGCAATCGGTCGCAGTTGGAAATTAACTAAGGGGTCGGTGGGACGCATTCAGTGGATAGTTTTTGTGGGCATTTTGGTCTCACTCCCGATCACGATTGTTGTGCAGATACTTACTGTGATCTTTCAAGTTGTTTTAAGTAAAGTGTTGGGCGCAGAGTCTGGTCTATTTTACTTAGTTTATTATATTATGATTGTGGGAGTGAGCATTGGCAGCGGTGCGCTTGTGACTCCTTTTTGGCAGGCTATGAAAGCCATTATCTACTACGACGTTTGCAGCCGCAAAGAAGGTTTGGGTTTGCAAATGCGAGATCGCTAATTCAGCCTCAGTCAAAACATAAAATTTGCTCAACTTTATGCGACTTTTTAATCGCTTCACTCTCCACACTCCCGAAAGCGTTGAACTCGAATTTACCTTAGCCGGAATTGGCAACCGAGCATACGCATTGCTGATAGACTATATCATTTTGGGTTTAATCATAGTAGTGTTTCTATTAGGTGCACTGATATTTAATTCAGTGTTGCTTGAGACGATCGCAAAGTTGCTAGGAAGTACCAATCGCTTAGAACTCTGGTTGATAGCACTTCAGGCATTAATTGGTTTTTTCATTTATGTAGGTTACTTTGTATTTTATGAAACCGTGTGGTCGGGTCAAACACCAGGCAAGCGTTATGTCAAAATCCGAGTAATTCGGGATGATGGTCGTCCCGTCAGGCTTCCGCAATCAACACTACGGGCTTTGCTGCGACCTTTTGACGACTTATTTTTTATAGGTGTATTTTTCATAGTTTTAAACCAGCGGGAAAAACGTTTAGGAGATTTGGTAGGAGGCACCATGGTAATTCAAGAAGAAAAACCTCTGACAACTACTGCATTAAAAGTATCAACATCGGCTCAATCCCTAGCAAATAAACTGCTGATAGAAGCCGATATTTCCAGCTTGCTGCCAGAAGATTTTGCTGTAATTCGAGAGTATTTGCACCGGCGCGAAGCTATGATACCAAATGCCCGAAATGAAGTGAGCAAACAACTGGCTAGTCAGGTGAAACAAATCATTGCTTTGGACAAACTGCCGATGAAAGTTGATGCTAATGTTTTTTTAGAGGCTGTATACCAGGCTTATCAGCAGCAAGCTGACAATTAATATCAAGTCCGGTTAATTACTTATAAATCCACGGGCATAGGGAATTGTTCATTAATCTGACTAAAGCAGAAGTTATGCACTTACCCTCCTCTGATTTGTTAAGGGCAACTCTACAATAAACTCACTTCCTTCGCCAACCTGACTGACGCAACTCAGCTTGCCGCCGTGAGCTTGAACAATTACCTGATAGCACACTGAAAGTCCTAAACCCGTACCTTTACCCACAGGTTTAGTAGTAAAAAATGGGTCAAAAATCTTGTCTTGAATTTCAGCAGGAATGCCAGTTCCCGTGTCGCGGACAGAGATTGTTACCCAGTCCGGCTCGCTTTGCCAACTACGAATGGTTAATTCCCCCGGTTTGTTCGTTGACTGGAGCGCATCTAAAGCATTGTCAATCAAATTATAAAATACTTGGTTAATTTGACTGGCATGACATTGGACGGGCGGCAAACTGCCGTATTGCTTGTCTATTTTGATATGGGTTTTTAGCTTATTTTGCAGCATCAAGAAACTGCTTTCTAAACCTTCATTCAAATCTACTGGTTTTAATTCAGCGTGGTCTAAACGAGAAAAATTTCGCAGCGTCATCACGATCGAGCGAATCCTCCCGCTGCCTTCCCGCATTGAATTGATCAGTTTACCAAAGTCTTCTCGAATGTAATCGAGTTCTAGTTCTTCATTGATTCTGACAATTGCTTCCGCTGCTTCCGGGCAGGCATTTCCGGCTTGTTCTAGAGCTTCGTTCAAGGCTTTAAAATATTCTTTAGCGTGAAACAAGTTAGCGTGGATGAAATTGTTGGCATTGTTAATTTCATGAGCAATTCCCGCTACCATTTGCCCCAAACCTGACATTTTTTCGCTTTGAATCAATTGCTGCTGTGCCGATCGCAATTCTTCTAACGCAGCCTGCAATTGCTGGGTTTGAGCTTGAGATTTTACCGCAGCATCTTGGACTTGGCTATAAAGTTCTGCTTGCTGAATGGCGATCGCCATTTGGTTGGCTATCTGGGATAGCAACTCCATTTCTTGCCGCTGCCAATTGCGGGTATCCCGGCACTCATGAGCAATCAGCAAACCCCACAGCCTACCGGGAAATTTAGGATTATAGCTTGCCGCTGTTTCGGGGGAACTTTCTTCAGTTCTCGATGTAACAATCGGCACGATCAGATTAGCTTTAACCTGCAAACGGTCTAAGAAATCAACGTGACAAGGCTCTAAACCAGCATTAAAAATATCATTAATGGCTTTGACTCGCCCTTGCTGGTAAAGATCCGCGTAATCTCCCCGGAAACACTTATCCGCCCCCATATCTCCTAAAATTGAAGGCCAAGGGATCACCATATCTTCAACAACCACTTTTCCTTGCCAGTTGTCTTGAAACTGATAGATGATTACTCGATCGCACTGCAACATTTGGCGGACTTCCCTCACCGCTGTTTGTAGAATAGTTTCCAGATCGAGGGTACTGCGAATTTGGTTGCCTATCAGCCGCAGCAGAGATTCTCGTTCGGCTTGGCGCCTGGTTTTGCTATAGAGTTTGGCTTGATTGATCGCGATCGCCAATTGCGATCCTACCCCTTCTAAAAGCTGCCTTTCCCAATCAGTCCATTCCCGTTCGCGATCGCACTGATGCAAGCCAATTATGCCATTCACTTCACCTTGATAGCGAGTAGCTACTGCCAGCATTGACTTAATCTCCAAAGCTTCGGCAATTTTTCTGGTTTGTGCATTCAATCCCGGAAAATCGAGAAACTTCGTCAATGCTAGGGACTCTTGCTGAGACACGACTGCAGCCAAATGCGGATTGTCAGTCATCGGTACTTTCATTCCCAGTTGGATCGGATAGTCCCCCCCGTTGTACTCTCCGCGCGTAACTAAAGTTTTTTCTGTATTTGATTCTTTGACTAAAATGCTCACGCGACTGCACTCTAACGCTTGCCCCAGCAATCGGCAGGCCGATGTCAAAATTTCTTCTATGTCAAGTGTACTGCGAATTTCGTTATTAATTTGGTTCAGCAAGTTTGATAACTGAACTTGCTGCTGCATCTGCACGATTAGGGCTTTTTGTTGGTCTACTTCCGGCAGCGAAAGACTTTCTTCCTGCCTCCAGTTTTCAGATTCAGACAACCGCGAAGTTACTCTCTGCCAGGGGTTTTCGTGTTCTTGTATTTTTAAAGACATATTTACTCAGGAGTTGTACAGTATTTTGATTGAGTCGGTTTTTTAAACCTATGCTTACCCCGCCAACAGCCCCATCGCAGCTACCAGGACTTTTGGAATATCTTAAGACATTATAAAGGATGCAGCCTGAGCAAAGCAATTATTTGCTTTACAAATATTTATATTTAGCAAGTATGCCCTCTGTCGCCCACAATACTAATTGGCGCGTGGCATGGAACTTGGTCAGATGTCAAATAGAGTTAACCGCCCGCTTAACCGAATAAAATTAATATAAAATCTATCTTTAGTTCAATGTTTGCGCGCGCTCGATCGACATGGAAAACTCAATTCCCGACAATTTTCCTTCGCCACCAAGAACCGACAACCTTATATCTGGATTAATAGGTAAAGACCAGATTAAAATAGCTTTGGCGATCGGCAATTCCCGGCTGCACTGGGGATTATTTGTGGGCAAAACCCTGGAGAAAACATGGGATACAGAGCATCTCAATGCTGATACTGTTTCCCCGCTCTCGGAGCAGGAAAAGGCAGAATATTTGGTGCAAACAGTAATGAGGTCGATCGAGGAAATATCTTCTCAAAATCTCCTTTGTCTTCCTGCTACTACCGCTTTTTCTAATCCTCACACACTTTCTTTAGTGCCGCTGCCTCTAATATTGGCTTCAGTAGTTACCCAGCAAACAGCAATTTGGCAGAGTTATCCTGATGTCCGAATTATTACTTTAGACCAGTTGCCGATCGGGGGACTCTATCCTACCCTGGGAATTGACAGAGGTTTGGCTGTACTGGGCGCTGGCAACCAATTGGGTTGGCCAGTTTTACTTATAGATGCTGGTACAGCTTTAACATTTACTGGGGCTGATGTCAATAGGTATTTAGTTGGGGGCGCAATCTTACCAGGTTTGGGTTTGCAGCTATCGTCGCTAGGTAAAAAAACTGCTGCATTACCTTTAATCAGTTTACCACAAAATCTGCCGCACCGCTGGGCGAAAGACACTGCTGGGGCAATTCAAAGCGGAGTTGTGTATGCGACGGTGGCAGGAGTTAGGGATTTTATTGAAGATTGGCGGTGTTTGTTTCCTGATAGCAAAATAGCGGTCACGGGGGGCGATCGCACTATGCTTTTAAAATACCTCACCGCAGCCTTTCCCAATACAGCTTCCGCAGTAATTGACGCACCCGAAGCCATTTTTTGGGGAATTAGCCTATTGAATGTTGACTGTTGACTTTTACCAATTACCAATTACCAATTCACTTAGCAAATTCCCGAATATACTTAGCAACAACATCCGGGACTTCCTGCGGCAAATTGCTTTCACCCGGACTGACCAATTGCAGTTCGGCATTAGGAGCCAGAGCAGCATAGGATTGACACAGAGACGAAGCTGCGGGAGTATCTTCAGAACCGTGTAACAGCAAAACAGGCGCTTTCAGCAAAGGCAAATTCTCATCAACTAATTCCGCTGTAATTTCAGCCCGCCGCCGCCGCAACAGCAACTGCACGGCAACTGGGGACTGAATCAACTGCTGTCTGAACTTTAGCAGTCTGTCAATCTTGTTTTGACTGCCCAGCAATTTAGCAATTGGATAGATCGATCGCAGCAACCACAAAGCCAACGGAGGTTTGCCGATCAGCCAGCTAGCCGTCTGCCACCGCCCCCGCCGGTTGCCAACCTTGAGGCCTTCTGGGGCCAACAAAACCAAACCCTGAACTCGATCGGGATATTTGATAGCGTAGCTGGTTGCCACCCAACCACCCAGAGAGTGAGCGATTAAATAAACCTCTCGCAGCTTCAAAGTATCGAGGTATTGAGCCAGACATTCTACTTCCAAGTCGATCGAATAATGAAGATTCGGGCGTTCCGAGTCGCCAAACCCGAGCAAATCCGGTGCGAAGCAGTGGTAGTAGGGGCTCAAATGTTCGATCGTCCTCAGCCACTGACTGCTGTCGTGCCAAGAACCGTGCAAAAATACTAAATTAGGGCCTTGACCGACTTCGTGCCAAAAGATTTGCCCTACAGAGAGTTTGACCCGAGAATTGCGTCGCAGTGAGTACATTCGGTTAAATATTTAGTAATAAAAAGATGATTAATTTAATGTTCAGAGATTGTGAATAAAAGTAGGAAAACATTAAAAATTAATTCCACACTCATCACAGACAATTTTTGACGGCGAGGTAATTTCCGACTTTTCTCAAATTTCGATGCCCCGCCGATTTACGCCAAAGTTGTCAGGCCTTGAAAATAGTCCTGTAAGTGTTGGTCGTTATCGTGGCTGAGCGCGCCCTCCGGCAGCGATGCGGGAAAAAAAGCCTCAACCTCGCTGACTTCAAGCGTATCCTGAACTTGCATCTTTCCCTCTACCTCTGCTGCCACCACGATACAAATCGAGTGCAGGCGAGGGTCTCGATCGGCAGCCGAATAAACACCCACCAAGCGACGGATTTTGACTAAATCGAGTCCTGTTTCCTCCGCTAATTCCCGGCGCACTGTCGTCGGAATATCCTCTCCCCAATCCACCATACCTCCCGGCAGTCCCCAGCGACCGTTGTCGCGGCGGCGAATTAACACAATTCGCCCGTCAGGCAATACGGGAATCACCGCAGTACCAGTGACGGGATGTCGAAAAATCAGTCCCAGCACAGTTTGTACAATTTGCCACAATCGACGCATAAACTCAAAAGCTTGTTTAGGAGATAATAACTTCAGGCCTCCTAGCTTGCAGCTCCGGAGTCTTAATTTTTAATTTTTCATTCACGCTAGAGCTCTGGCAAGTCTGCTAGGATCTCCGCCGCGTGAGTTTCTGGTTTGATTTTCCGATAAACCTTTTCAATCCTACCATCTGGGTCGATCGCGAAAGTCGATCGAGTAATTCCCATAAATTCTTTTCCCATAAACTTTTTGAGTCCGTAACAGCCGTAGGCGGTAGCAACTTCGGCGTTTGAGTCGCACAGCAGGGGAAAAGGCAGTTGATATTTAGCTGCAAACTTGGCGTGGGCCCCGGCCCCGTCTGTACTGACGCCGAGCACTGAAATATTGCGCGACTGGTACTCTAAGTAAATGTCGCGAAAGCCACAAGCTTCTTTGGTACAGCCTGGGGTATTGTCCCGAGGGTAAAAGTAAAGTACAACTCGCCGCCCTCGAAAATCTGCAAGGCTGACGACATTGCCTTGCGCGTCGGGCAGGCTGAAGACAGGAGCTACGTCACCGGGATTGATAGTCATTTGTCGTAATTTTTGTCAGTAGTTTATAGAAATATTCGGCAAGAGCGAAAACCTTGCCTCCCATCGGGCCCGCATTCCCAGCGACTTGAATCCCGGTGTTCTTTTTTCTGGGTCTTGTACCGTGTGTGCTATGATCGTCATCGGTCTAAAATTGAGTATAACTAGCCAACGTAAAAACTTAACTGGATTAGTTGAGTGCGTAGTCACACCTAACGGTGTTGCGGTTTAGGAAAGCTAAATTTGAAGAAAACCTAACTACATAAAGAGAACTGATCGAGTACGGTACGGCATACCGGAATTTACGCTTGGGGAGAAGACACCTATATTTTGGCGGGAGCAATCCTGTCGCCAGTAAGTGACTTCGCTGAACCAAGAATCTCAGTCACCAAGAGTGCACGGAGTGTCAACCTTAAGAATCCCCGGGCGTGAAAGCCCGGGGACTGTCAATGTTTATTAGTGAGGTCAGAATGGCTAAGCGCCGCAATCTCAAGAAAGAGAAGGCACAACGAAATCAAGCATACGCTCGCAAGTTTCGCAAGCGGAGAAATCAAGATATGTTCTCCAACAAGAGAAGACGATTTGACGGTGGCAACGGCGGTGGCATGGGCGCCATGAGCGGCGGCAGAGACAAAGATATGGCTGCTGCTGAAGATTAATTGCTGAGGCTATCTGCCGAACTTAGAACCAGAGTGGAAAACACGATCGTTCTTTCGTAGAGATAGCCAGCCGGAATTTGTCCAATAATTCAACGATGTTTAGGCGAGTCGATCGCGCGCAGCGATAAGTGATTTTCTCACTTGTTCAAACCCGGTACCCCCGTAACTATTGCGAGCCGCCACCACTTGCTGAGGTGCGATCGCGCTGTAAATGTCTGTCTCAAAGGCTGGGTGCAAGTCTTTCCACTCCTCAAGTGTCAAATCTTTGAGGAGTTTGCCCCCCGAAAGGCAAGTTTTGACGACTTTGCCGACAAGGTTGTAAGCTTCCCGGAAGGGAACGCCTTTGGCGGCCAAGTAGTCGGCTACGTCTGTAGCGTTAGAAAAGTCTTCCGTAACTGCAGCAGCAAGGCGATCGCCGTTAAACGCGATTCCTTCCCGCAGCAAAATGGTCATTGCTTCCAAGCAACCCTGTACCGTTCTTACGGTATCAAACAAAGCCTCTTTATCTTCTTGTAAATCTTTGTTGTAGGCCAAAGGAAGTCCCTTCACTACTACCAACAAGGCTTGCAAGTTACCGAACACCCGCCCCGCTTTGCCCCGCACCAACTCCGGCACGTCGGGATTTTTTTTCTGGGGCATGATGCTAGAACCAGTAGCGCAGCTATCTTTGAGGGTAATAAATCCAAATTCGTGAGAAGACCACAAAATCATTTCTTCTGACAAGCGGCTCAGGTGTACCATAATCAAGCTGGCTGCAGCGAGAAATTCGATCGCAAAATCTCGATCGCTCACTCCATCTAAGCTATTAGCATAAACCTTGTCAAACTGCAATAGTTCTGCCGTATAATGTCGGTCGATCGGGAAAGTAGTCCCCGCCAGCGCGCCACAACCCAAAGGCGAAACATTCACCCGCTTGCAGATATCGCCGAGACGTTCCCAATCGCGATCGGTCATTTCAAAATAAGCTAACAGGTAATGAGCCAAACTGATCGGCTGAGCGCGCTGCAAATGAGTGTAACCGGGAATTAAAGTTTCCACGTTACGATCGGCAAGATCGAGCAAAACCCCTTGAAATTCCCGTAATTGCTCGCGAATTTCTGCGATGCGATCGCGCAAATACAAGCGAGTATCAGTGCCGGCTTGATCGTTGCGCGATCGGGCCGTGTGCAACTTTTTCCCCGCATCCCCCACGATCTCCGTCAGTCGCTTCTCTACTGCGAAGTGAACGTCTTCTGCATCAACTCCCGGAACAAAAAGTCCTTGGCGGTATTCGCGGCGGATCTGTTCCAAACCATTGACTAACTGTTCGCCTTCTGCTGCGGAAATAATCCCCGTTTTGGCCAGCATTTTAGCGTGAGCGACAGAACCAGTCAAGTCATACTCAATCAATTCAATATCGAAGCCAATACTAGCATTGAATCGGGCGATCGCCGGGTGGAGCGCCGATTCAAATCTTTGACTCCAAGTTTTTTGTTGTGTTGTCATTGCTCAAGCTAAAACTAGATTGTATCTCTCTTGCAGAAGTCTATAAAAACCGATTTTCAGCAAAGACTTTAGTCTTTCTTCCGGTTTGTAGTCAGCACTTTAGTCCTCCCTTTCCAATTCGGCAAGAAAAAACTCCAGTCATGACTACAAACTTTTTATACATCTTTTGAACCGAAAAAACTGAATTATGGACTACAAAATAGGGAAACTTTTGCTCCATCAGAAAGAAGTGAAGCTTGGGCTACAAACTTTTTAAATCTTACATCCCTTCCCGATAGTTTCTTCGACAATAACTCTAACGAAAAATCCCTTTAAAGAACCAGCCCACAAAAATACCTATAAAAAAAGCTCCTATTTGACCAGTCGAAACAAAATTGTTCCAAGCTTTCTGGAAATTTGTAAAAATTTCGTAACTTTGAGCCAAAACCACCGTCGAACTCAAATGAGATTTCAAAACTAACACGTGAGCGACATCGTTCCAATTAATCGAACTGGTTAATCCAGCAGTAATTTCCGGCATTAAATTAACTATCATGGTGATTTTCTCCTGCTAAAGGTGTGACCCTCAGTACAACCAGTGTCATGTCATCTTCGTTGCGATTGCCGATGCCTATAAACTGGTGTACGCGATCGAACAAATAATCCAGAATCTCTTCAGACTGCTGGTAATTTTGACAGGCCCACTGAAAAGCCGAGGTCAAGTTATCCTCATCAAACCGATCGCCCCTTTGATTAGCAGCATCGGTAAATCCGTCTGTGTAATAAATAATAGTATCTCCTGGCTGCAATTGCACTTGAGCTTCTTGGTAATGCGAATCAGCATCCAGGCCAATTAACATTCCCTCCAAAGTATCGAGCTGAATAATCGAATTAGTTGCAGCTTGCCACAGCAAAGGCGGGTGGTGAGCAGCATTGCTGTAAGACAAAACGCGAGTTTTCGGGTCGTACTCCGAATAAAACAGAGTCACAAAACGGTGGGAATTTTCCAAATCCGCGTGCATAACCCGGTTTAAATGTTGCAAAATTCTCGACGGCGAGTGGCGGTTCAACACCTCCGCCCGCAGCATACCCCGTGTCATAGTCATCAACAGGCCAGCAGGTACTCCTTTGCCCATCACGTCGCCGATCACAATGCTCCAGCGGCCTTTGTCGATTTTGGACTTGAGATTTTTAATTAGGGATGGGGGGTTTTCCCCCTCATTCTCCTTGCCGATCGGGTCATAGTCAGCGGGAATAAAATCATAATAATCTCCCCCGACTCTGCTAGCAGTTTGGCAGCGGGCGGCCACGTCAACACCGGGAATTTTTGGACAACTGCGGGGTTGCAGCCGCAATTGAATTTCCGCCCCGATTTCTAACTCTCTGTCTAAGCGGTCTTTTTCCGCCAACTTAACAGTAAGTTCGTCTTTGCAAATAGCCACGGCGGTTTGATCAGCCACCAACCGAACTAATTTTTGTCTGCTGGGAGTCCAGAGATATTGTGGGTCACTGCTAAAAACATAAAGCCGCCCGCGTTCCAAATTATTGACTAAAATTGGCGCCCCAAACAAATGAACATCTGGGCCCAAATAACGACCGACTTGCAGGTCTAGACTAGAAGTTTGCCCAGAGGTTTCCGAAAACGATCCAGCAGTAGCGCCCGCACCTGCTGTAGCTTGCCTGGTGGCTATTTCCAGCGCTTTTCGCATATCTTGGCACTGCCGTCCTTCCTGACAGTGCAACTGCTGGAACCTGACTTGACCGTTGGGTTTGAACAGCACTAAAGCTCCCCCGTCGGCGTCCGTAACGCGAGTCGCCACCAAAGGCACCAACTCCAAAAATTGGTTGAGATTGTTAAAACTTCGCAGGGCAAATCCCAGCGAACCCAACATATCTTGAACGTTGTGCTGATATCGGTGCAAACGCGCCACCAGTTCTTTGAGGGCAAATACTGGCGTCGCGTCGGTGGAATTGCGACCCGAAGGGCGGTCCGCAGGTTGAGGTGAGGAGCGAGGCAAAGGCACAGCAGTCATTTTAAATTTGTGATTTTCGATCTTAGACGCAGGAGGAATGATTGAGGACTTACGGGCCACTTGAACAGAAACCCGTTTTTTTTTCGAGCAAGTAGTTTGGTTTGAGCGAGTAAGTTGTGCAGTAGGACATTGGTATCAACTTAAGTCTAAAATTCTTAAGAAATTGCGTTTATAGCTGAGTCTAGATACCCCATAAATCCACGCTGCTTGCTCGACTTGGGGGGCCCAAGACCGCAGCGGCTCCCCTTAAGAAGAAGGGGGACTTTGACCATTTCCTGTCCCACCAGACTATCAGGGGGGCGCCAGGGGATAGGGAAGAATGTGCAATCAGACAGCCGACTGATACTACATTTGAGCTTAATTTGACACGCTTGCTTTGGCTCGCGGTTTGAGCCCAACCAAGTAATAACAGAACGAAGGTATTGTTTCTAGATATTTATTTTTCACTTGATCGCTCGTGGCGATCGGCGCAAGTCCTGCGATGCTAGTTTGAGGTTAATAATTTGAGATTTTGAAGATCTGTGTCCGCCTCCCAAAGATGGGGGCGGCTGGCAAATGCCTCATCAATCTAAAATCTAAAATCTAAAATCGAGTAGGGCTTCCACAAATTCGTAACTAGAAAACGGACGCAAGTCTTCGATGCTTTCCCCGACTCCAATAAAGCGGATTGGCAGACCAAGCTGCTGCACTACAGCTAGGGCAACACCACCTTTAGCAGAACCGTCGAGTTTTGTCAATACTACTCCGCTTAATTTTGCCGATTCTGCGAACACTTCTGCCTGTCGCAAACCATTTTGACCCAGTGTGGCATCCAAGACCAGTAGAGATTCTACGGTAGCGCCTGGGGCTTTCTTATCTACAATGCGACGGATTTTACTTAATTCGTCCATCAGATTTTTTTTGTTTTGCAGGCGGCCTGCGGTGTCTACGATCAGCAGTTCTGTGCCTCGGGCGCTGGCAGCGGCGATCGCATCAAACACGACAGCAGCCGGATCGGTATTTTTCCCTGGGTTGGCAATAATTTCAACGCCGCTGCGGGAACCCCAAACTTTCACTTGTTCGACGGCGGCGGCGCGGAAAGTGTCGGCGGCGGCAATCAGGGTTTTGTAGCCGGATTTTTGGGCAATATGGGCAAGTTTGCCGATCGTCGTAGTTTTGCCCGCACCGTTAACTCCTACGATCAACCAGATGTTAAAAGTGTCTTTTTCCGGGGCAAATGTCAGGCTGTAGGCGGGATTACCGGCGGCGGTTTCGGCACAGGGAGCGTCCAGAATATCGCGCAGAATCGTTTTCAGGTAGGCTAGAGCCTGTTCTGGCGGCAGCACTTCTTGTGTGAGTCTTTCTTGGAGGCGACTGATAATGATGTCGGTGGCTGCGACTCCGACATCAGCTTGCAGCAGCAAAGTCTCAATTTCGGCTACTGCGTCTTGATTGAGCGGGCCTTGACCGACGATCGCCTTTAGTCGATTAATTAAGCTGCGACGAGTTCTTTCTAAGCCTTTCCGCAGTTTTTGCAGCCAAGTGATTTCTTCGACGGATACTTGGTCTGGTCGGCGGCCTTGACTTGCTAAAATTTCTGAGGACCACAGGAAGCCTTCGTCAAAGGCGAAACCGGGAATTTCTTCGATAATTGCCGCTCTCTCGGCGGCGGCTGCAATTACTTCTGGTTCTTCAAGGGCTGTTTCTTTGAGACGTTCGATGCGCTCCATGCGATCGGCCTGAGCTCTGGCCCAAAACGGCAGGGCTTCGGCTGCTTCGCCGTCGGATGCGAGTGATGCGGTTTCTACAACCTCTGTTGCAGGTTCGGCAATTTCTATATTTTCTGCTGTAACTTCTAATTGTTGAGCAACAGGTGCAATGTCGATCGCCCCGGCTGTGGGTTGCAGAGTTTCTGCAATTTCTGCTGGCTGGGCTGCATCGAGTTCCGAAACCTCGGTTGCTTCAACTGTTGCTGGTGCTGCAACTTCTGGAACTTCTGCAACAGTTGGTGCTGTGGGTGCTGGTTCAAGTTCGATCGGCTCGGTTGCTTCAATAGTCGCAACTTCTGCAACTGCCGCGCTTTCTGCTTCGGCTGCTGGAACATCGGGCGCTGCTGTCTCAGAAACTTCTGTTTCAGGTTTTTGCTGTTTTTGAATATTTTTGTAAGCAGCTTTTGCCCAATTGAGATAATCTTCGGCTACAGCAGGAGAGCCTTGCTCTGTTGCATTTGTTTGAGGCTCAACCGGTGCGGATTTTGCCGACTCATCTTGCGGCTGTTCGGGGGTTGCCTCTGTTTCAGAAGATTTGCTTTCGCTGTACTGGCGACGAAACCAATTAAATACCATAGGAAATTGGGAATATAGTTATTAGTCCTTAGTTTAGAGCGGATTGCGAATTGCGGATTGTGGATTGCTAATGACTCTGGGTAAGGTTCGCGCCGGCGTGCACCCTCCGGGTAAGGTATTCACCAAGCACCCGGAGGACTAAGGACTAAGGACTAAGGACTAGGGACTAACAACTTCTGCATTGATTTTATCGACTACTCGGCGGAGGACTCCGTTAATAAAGCGATGTCCTTCGTCGCCGCTGTAGCGTTTTGCTAGTTGGACGGCTTCGTTGACGCTGACTTGTTCGGGTAAGCCGAGATATAGCATTTCGGCGATCGCGATTCTCATGATATCTCGATCGATCCGGGGCAACCGTTCTATTTGCCAGTCTACAAGGGCTTCCGAGAGCAATTCATCAATTTGAACACGGTTGGCGCTGACTTTCGTCAGGATTTGCAAAGCATAGGTGCGGACATCTTGCTGGTTGGCTAGCTGGATCAGTTCTGGAAACTCCATTGCTGAACCGAGACGGTTGATTGCTGTTTGGGTGAGTTCGACTGCTTCCCGCACCATTGTTCTAGCACTTTGTATATCGGCGGCGCGGATTTCGCTAGCAAGCAGTTTGTCGCTACTCCGCTGCACTTCGGATGCTGCTGCTTCTAAGGATTCTTGAACTTCTGTTGTCAGGGTACGGATGGCGGCGAGGAGAACATCTTGCAGTTTCTTGGCTTCTAAGAGTTCTGGATTCGTCGGCAGTTGGCTGATGCCGAGGAGTGCGAGTTCGCGTGCTGTTTCGCGGGCTTTTTTCATAGTTTTTAGATAGGAATTGAGAATTTAGGAAGTTTTTCGATCGCGCGCGGACTTGAACTTTAGCAGAAAACTCGACTAAAAGCGGTACAAGACCAGCCGTCTGACTCGCCAGCGGCGGGTAGTTTACAGATAGTTCACTGTCAAACCTAAGATTTATGCTCGAAACCGGGTGTCTGAGTATAGGCTTTCTCGGTTTGGGCTGGTTTTGTCGAAATATTATCTGCGATGGGGAAAGTTTACACTGTCTTACGGGCCACTAAAGATGTCTTGGTTCACTCTTCTTCGACTGGGACAGCCTGGTATCTTGATTCGGATACCAAGGGTTCGAGTGTTTTGCCCTTGATTTTTTCGGGGCTTACTGGAACTGAGTTGCTGGGGTTGACGATGCCGCCAGAGATGATGACTTTAAAGGCATCTTCGATCGACATTGACAAATTGACTAAATCTGCTTCGGGGACGATAGCGTACCATCCGGTAGTGGGGTTCGGAGTGGTGGGGATGAAAATGCCGATCGGGGTTTCACCGGAAAGGTGAGGTGGGATGTCGTTACTCTCGATCGTACCGGTCACAAATGCTAAAGTCCAGATTCCCCGCCGGGGATATTCCACTAACACCACGCGGCGAAATTTGTCGTTTGAGTTGAGGAGGGTTCCCAGCAGTTGTTTGAGGGTTTTGTAAACCGAACCCGCTAGGGGAATTGCCTGCAACACCCGTTCGCCAAAGTCTAGCAGCCACTTGCCGAAAATGTTGCGGGCCATTAAACCGATGACTAAGATGCTCAGCAGGGGTACAGCCAGCCCTACTAAAAAATTCAGCAGATTCACCAAAATCGGGTGGAGCCCGTCAAAAGGGTTGATCTGCTTGGGAATTTTGGTGAGAAAATTGATCACCCAACTGGCGACGGTAATTGTCAGCCAGATGGTGGTAGCTAAGGGGATCACTACCAATAGTCCTGCGATCAGGTCGTTTTTTAAGTCTTGTTTGATGCGTTGGAGCACGGCGGGTCAAATCTCCTCGTAACTGGTTGCCAATAACCTGAATAAAGCTGAGACTAAAGCAACTGCACGGGCTTTACTGGAAGTCACCATAGACGATGGTTTTCAATTCTGCTAAACCCTACCCTTTCTGAGGGGGAAGAGTTAGGGATCGCCGGTGCTGTACCTCTATTTTAAAGAATTATTGCAAGTTGGCGCTTGGTTTTAATATATGCGGGCTGTGCAGCAGCTCACCGTATTGTATATTTTAAGACACTTTGGGTTGGTTCAATCAATAAGCCGATCGGTCAGAGGCAGCCAGGGAGTCCAAGTGTAGGGAGTCCAGAGAAAATTTTCTGCGATCTGTATAGGAATTTAATTGGTCGATCGAGCTTTCTCAGATTTTCGGCTGGGTGGCACTTCGTTGTACCGAACTCAGGGGAACCTCTGCAGGTTGAGTGCCGTGTCTCTGCCAAAACCTATCTTTGGATAGATGCAGTACGACTATTTCTTGGTGTGTAGAGGTGATTTTTGATGGGCGACAGGGATAAACAAAGCAACAGTTCGCTACCATGCAACAGTTGCATGGTAGGCAAATCCGGCAAAAAGTAAAGCAGACAGACCAGCAACTTTGACTTTTTTGACAGGATTGATTGATATTTAGGAAATAAGGGCAGAATTCAACCGAATTCGAGCTTGAGAGGAGCGGCAAAGCAATATAGAATTAACTTGGGCATCACTACAAAAAAAAATAATCTGCCAAACGAGGTAGCAGTAGTTAGTAGCAAGCGAGATAAATTACTACATAGCTAGTTGTTTATAGCCAGAAGCGCGAAACTATTTGTTTAACAGGGTATAGCTAAACTGCTGCATAGAAGCAAGACTCCAGCGATGCCGATTTCTTGGAAGCCGACGAAAGTTAAGGAAAAACAACCGTACTAGCCGCTCAAGTCAGAGCGGGGATTTACCTCGCTGCAAACAGCAAAAGACTTGATTAGAAGCTAGGATTGAGATATGAATGCTCAACTCATGAAACCAATTGATTTTTACATTTTTTTATGCCATTAAAAACGCAAAAATTTTTTGGGCTTCACGGAACCAGCCGCAGCCCGATCAAATTTTGTGTCCGCTAATTAATATTTAAGTAAAAGGAATTTTTGTGAAAACGCTCAGTATCCTCTTAGTAGAAGACAGTCCCCTAGATGCCGAACTGATTGAGGCATATCTAATGGATGGCGGGCTCCAATTTTCTCTGGTGTGTGTGGAAACTAGAGAAGACTTTGCCACGGCGCTGGAAAAACAACGTTTTGACATTATTTTGGCAGATTATATGCTGCCTTGTTTTAACGGGATAGCTGCGCTGGAAATCGCCCACACTACTTGTCCGGGAGTGCCGTTTATTTTTGTTTCGGCTACTTTGGGCGAGGAAGTGGCGATCGAAACTTTGAAAAGCGGCGCTACTGATTATGTTCTCAAACGCCGTTTGATACGGCTGGTGCCGTCGATTGAGCGGGCCCTGCGGGAAGTTCAAGAACGGAACGATCGCAAGCAAGCCGAAGCACAGCAGCAGGAAAGCGAGGCTCGATTTCGGATTATGGCAGATACCGCGCCGGTGATGATTTGGATGTCGGGTACTGACCAACTTGGCGATTACTTTAACAAAGTTTGGCTGGAGTTTACCGGTAGAACTTTGGAACAAGAAATGGGCACGGGTTGGATGGAAAACTTGCACCCAGATGACTTGCCAGAATGTCTGGATATTTACCAAAAAGCCTTCGACGCTGGCAGCGAGTACCGGATAGAATGCCGTTTGAGGCGTTATGACGGGGAATACCGCTGGGTTTTGGGTACAGGCGTACCCCGGTACAGGCCCGATCGCACTTTTGCAGGTTACATCGGTTCTTACATCGATATTAGCGATCGAAAACTGGCCGAACAAGAACGCGCTGCGGCGTTGTCCCGCGAACAAGCAGCGAGGTTGCAAGCAGAAGAAACTGCTAAAGCGCTGCAATTGGCAAACGATAAAATTACGAACATTCTCGAAAGCATTACCGATGCTTTTATCGCTGTTGATTTAAATTGGAACTATACCTATGTTAACCACCAAGCTATTGAGCTGTTAGGCAGACCAAAAGCAGAACTGATCGGTCAAAAAATTTGGGATATATTTCCCGGGGCAGTTGATTTACAGTTTTACAAAATGGCTACCAAAGCATTAGCAGAAAAGGTAACAATCGAGTATGAAGAATTCGTACCGTTATGGAAGAAGTGGTTGAAGATGCGTTTTTATCCTTCCGATTCGGGTTTGTCGGGTTACATCCAAGATGTTACAGATCGCAAGCAAACAGAAGCTGCACTCCAAGCTAGCGAAGAAAAGCTGAGAATGTTAGCCGAAGCTAACTTGATAGGAATTATCTTCGGGGATGTCAACGGCGGCATCATCGAGGCCAATGATGAATTTTTGCGGATAGTTGGTTACACGCGGGAACAGTTGCAGCGCGGGGAATTAAATTCGATTGACATCACACCGCCGGAGTACCAGTCTCTCGACAAGAAGGGTATGGCAGAGGCACAAGCAACGGGGGCTTGCACTCCCTACGAAAAGGAATTCTGGAGGAGAGACGGCAGCCGGATTCCGGTGTTGATCGGATATGTTTTGCTGGCCCAAAAGCGGCAAGAATCTGTGGCTTTTATTCTTGACTTGACAGTTGGCAAGCAATTGGAAAGAGAACTGCACGATCGAGCCCAGGAATTGGCGCGGGCGAACCGGATTAAAGACGAGTTTCTAGGAACTTTGTCCCACGAATTGCGGACGCCACTGAATGCGATGCTGGGATGGGCACAACTGCTGCGAAACCGCAAGTTTGACGAAAAAACGACTGTTCGGGCTCTGGAAACGATCGACCGCAATACACGATCGCTGGCAACTCTGATCGAGGATTTGTTG
>NZ_JAUBSD010000103.1:0-26695 GCF_036704575.1 Microcoleus sp. K5-D4 | reverse complement strand
GGATTTTAAAATCCCAAAAGCCTTTCGACCCCAATTATTTGACTGCTACCCCTTGACAGGTCAAGACAGTATCTACAAGGCTTATTGAGAATGGTGCAACATCTCAGTTTAACTGAATTTACGATACAGTCGATCGATAAACTACTTCGTTTTAGGACTGTATGTGGGAGCATCCCGATTTTGCAAAAAGCGTTTTTGAGGAGTGCGAGTACCTTGCACAGCAAAGCCTACATCTAACCGCGAACACTCCAGTGAAAGCACTCATTTGGATGCTCCCAACACACTTTAAATAGGAGCCGAAAGTATTATGTAAAAACAACTAAATAACACAATCTGATTAACAGGGAGAAACAGATTTTTTTGAGAATCCCCAAGTCATTTTATTGCTTGGTTGGCGGCGGCGAGAGGCAACAATTTTATGATGAGTGATTAACCGAACTCGATATAAAATCTAAAATCTTTCAACTGACCGATCACGCCAAAGTCTAAAATTTAAAATCTAAAATCTAAAATCTAAAATCTAAAATTGATTGCCTTCCCGATTAATTGATGGCCTATCATCTATAACCGATTCACCATCTACTACTATGGCTCATACTCAGTTAAACGACAGCCAGCAAAATTGTCTGCAGCAAACTAAAGTTGCGACTTCCGAAAGAAGATTGAAAGCAGCTTTCAAGCCTTGTACCTACAACTTATCTGTTACCAGAAAACAGCTAATCGGACTGCTGACTTTACAAACAATCTTGCCCGTCGGACTAACGGCAGCAGCACTTTGGCTAACATCAGCAGTTGGAAGCAATCAACTGCAAAATCAAGCAAAATCCGAACTGAGCCTTAGTGAAATCAACTACAATCTCCAACTCGATCGCGCCGCAGACCGTTTGCAAAACTCCTCTGACAGCAAAACAATCGCCCAAACAGCCTTAGCTTACAACAGCGGCAAAAAAATATCATATTTGCAAAAATCTGTCAATCAAATTCTAGAAAATCAAGTCAAAACAGGGGAAATAGACAGCGCGGCATTAGTGGGAAAAAACAGGCAGATAGTGGTTAGCGTCAACCCCAACCAGAAGGAAAAAAGTTTTAATCTGCAAAAAATAGTTGATCGAGTATTCGCTGCAAAAGAGCAAATTACCGCCAGCGAAATCATTGCCAAATCGGAAGTTCAGGAACAATTGGGATCTTTGCCACCCGGAAAAGGCGATCGCCCTGTTCTCCTCCACTACGCAGCAATTCCCATAAAAGATCCCAAAAATCAGACAGTGATTGCTGCCTTAGTGTTAGGAAAAATTATCAGCAAAACTTCGGCAGTTGCTAGCACCGAAACCCTCAAATTACAAGGCGGCGGATATCAGGCTATATACGCACCGCTGGCTGACGGCAAATTTGTCTTGGCAAGTTCGCAAGCAGTTACAACAAACCAACAGTTACCAGACTTGCTGGCAGAGAAATCGCTTCTGAAATCTGCACTCGCCGCCGCCGGCAAACCAGTCGCCGGAAACGTACAAACAGGCAGTCAAACTTATGCAGTAGCTGCCAAATCCCTCGGCAATTTAGCCGGAAAACCCGCAGCAATTTTAGTGCGATTCATCCCCAAAACCTCGATCGCAACTGGCTGGGACAATAACTGGCTGCTGGCAATGTCTGCGGCTGCAGTTGTCCCCTTTGCCTTGGGAGTTGCCGTCACTCGCCGGATTGCCAAACCCGCTAACTCAGATTTATCAACAGTAGACGGGAATTGGGCATCAAACTCCAGCGCCGAACCGCCGCAGCGATCCCGGAAATTTGATCTAATTTATGACAATTTAAATTTCGGCGAATTCCCCGATTTATTCCTTAAAAAATCGAGTTTAGATCGTCAATTAGCCGTAGATTTTCGATATAAAAAATTGGCTGGCGCTGGCCCGCTCGCAAATCCCCACATCCCGCTCGCTTTCCAACCCCTAGAATTGCCCGAAAACTCCATCTCAAACCAGTCGCGGCAGGTAAATACAGAACTAGAAAAAAGCGCGATCGCCTTAAATTTAGTCCAGGAAGCTTGGCAAGACTTAAATCGCCTCAACTTGGAATTGCAGCCAGAAATACTCGATCGCCAAAACACTCAAAAAGCCCTGCGAAAGAGCGAAGCACTGCTGCAAGCGATTTTAGACAACTCAACAGCAGTAATTTACATCAAAGATGTTGACGGAAAATACCTGCTCACCAACCGCCATTTTGACAATTTGTTCGACATCGCAAAAGAGCAAATAACAGGGAAAACCGATGGTGATATTTTTCCCCAAGACAAAGCAGCAGCCTTGCGAGAAAACGACCTGAAAGTTCTCGAATCCTCCTCGCCTCTAACCATCGAAGAAATCATCCCTCAAGACGATGGCCCGCACACTTATATTTCTCTGAAATTTCCTCTCTGCAACTCCGAAGGTAAAGCTTATGCAGTCGGTACAATTTCTACAGATGTGAGCGATCACAAACTTGCCGAACTCACCCTAGAAAAAGCCAAAGCAGAACTAGAAATAGAAGTCGAACAGCGCACCCTATTCCTCAAACAAGCCAATGAACTCTTGCGGTTTGAACTCGCCGCCAGAGTCCGCGGCGCCATCACAGTCAGACAAATGACGGCTCAGGTAGCCCGACACGCCAGAACAGTTGACGGCATTCTCGGCGCTTCTCTTGACCTAATTTTTCTAGTAGATCGATCGGGAAAATACACCTACGTCAGTCGCACCGCCGCTCAAGCTGCCGGCATGAACCCCAGAGAAATGATTGGCAAAACCTGGCAGGAATTAGGCTGGTCGCCAACAATTATGCAGCGGGTTCACCAAGAATGCCACGGCATATTTGCCACAGCCGATCCCGTGAAAGGCGAAGTAATTGTCCCCACGGCAAGCTGGGGAACCCGCGACTACGAGTACATTCTCAGTCCGGTTTGTGCGACAGACGGCAGCGTCGAAGCGGTGGTGGCGACACTGCGGGATATCACTGAACGCAAAGACGCTGAGGAAGCATGGCAGTTGGCGAAAGAAGCCGCAGAACTCGCCAACCGCGCCAAGAGTGCTTTTCTGGCAAACATGAGCCACGAGTTACGCACTCCCCTGAACGCAATTATCGGCTACAGCGATATGCTGGTGGAAGATGCCGAAGAGTTAGGCAACTTAGAGTTAGTCTCGGATTTAGACAAAATTCGCACTGCTGGCAAACACTTGCTGCGGCTGATAGAGGACATTCTAGACATTTCCAAAATTGAAGCTGACAAGATGGAGATTTACCTCGAAAGCTTCGATGTCGGCGGCTTAATCGAGGAGGTGGTAACAACTATCAAACCGCTAATGGATAAAAACGGCAATACTTTGCAAGTATTGAGTTCTGACAATATCGGCGCGATGCACGGCGATTTGATGAAAGTGCGGCAGGTAATGCTGAATTTGCTCAGCAATGCTGCTAAATTTTCTGCTAATGGGACGATCGTGCTTACTTTAGAAAGAATTACCAGTGAAGAATTAAAAAATAAATATCAACCGAGAGTTGCTCAACTGTTAATTTTGGATGCAGATTTTTTAATTTTCCGAGTGACGGACACGGGCATCGGCATGACACCAGAGCAGCAAGAGCGACTGTTCCAACCTTTTACTCAAGCCGACAATTCAACTACTCGCAAGTACGGCGGTACTGGTTTGGGACTGACTATCAGCCAGCGTTTTTGTCAGATGATGGGCGGCGATATTGAAGTTATTAGCGATTTAGATTGCGGTTCTACTTTTACTGTTTGTCTGCCTGCTTCATTGTTTAGGCGATCGGAATTTTAAGAACTCTTGCGCCGATTCGGAGTAAGAAATTCAGTCCTCAAAAATAATTTCCTGAACACTAAATTACTCACTACCAACCTATTTTACAACACTCGATGTTAACAGATAAGTTTTGTACAAAGCCGGCCCTTGCCAATTTATGAATTACCACAATTTTTGCCACAAAAATCAAGTTTACCTCCGCAGGCACGGCATTTTGACAAAAAGTTTATTTTTGTTCCTGATTGCGGTTTCTGCGTGCCTCGGAGCCTTGCTGTGTGAGCAATATGCGGTATTTTCCCAGCAGCCAGTCTGCCCGACTGGCAACGCTGCTAATTTCCCGTCGCCCCCGCTTTCGCAAACAGAAAAAAGCGTGCCAAGTCTGTGGTTAGCTCAAAAACTCTATGGCGGCAAATTGCTCGATCGCTGGTTTGTAGATCCCGGCAATACTTGGGTAATTATCATAGTCAATCGCCAACTTTGGAGTTTGCTCGATTATATGGAACGCTATCAGTTTGTTAACCGCTTTGGCACTGTCGCCAACGATTATGGTTACAATGTGCGAGTTTGCAACCGTCAAGGCACTGCTTTGGCAGTTTATTCGTGCAAGGGCGATCGGCTTAACTGTCGGATTGAGTTAGAATCTCTCTCAAATCCAGGTATTCGAGGCAAACTCAAAGGATTTTAGATTAGTGTCCCTACAAGAGTTAGGACACGGCGCCGTGCCTTTGGGAGTGTCAACAACCAGGTCAAACCCATAGTCCGGAAAGGGTTGAAACCCCTGCCTCAAAGCTAAAGTCGTCTGAAGACGACTAATATCAAATCCGTTAGCATCGGAATAGTAAATTCGAGTTCACTGTTCACTGTGAACCGTCAACACTCAACATCATAAGGAGTGTTACCGGAAATCATATAATGAGTTCTTCAGTCCTCTTTGAGAGGACTTTAGCTATTAGACAGGGGTTTCAACCCCTGGCGGACTCCCGGGATGACTAACGAACTTAAGTTGACACTCCCAAAGACACGGCACCGTGTGCCTACAAGAGCTATGTACCTCACTGTAATTTAACTTCTCACTACTTTCCTAGTTTCTTGCCAGAGCGATCGATATTGGGCAATGCCAGCATCCCCAAAAGGCAGCAGAAAGTCGCTCTTAGCAAGAATCTTAGCATCCGGCAACAACACAGAATTAGTGCGAACAGCTTCCGGCAAATCTTCGGGTTTCATACCGACAATTATCGGCGAACTAGCCTTAGCCAGCAAAGATAATTGAGGAGCAACCCGAGGTTGTAAGCAAAAATCAATCCATTTTTCCACTAAAGAAACTGGATTCCCTGATACTGGTTCTACCCACAAATCTGTCCAAAGTGTAGTTCCCGAAACTGGAATTACTAAAGCAATATCCTTTTGAGTTTGCAGCAGCGGCAGCAAGTCCCCAGAGGAACCTACGGCCAACCAAGTATCGCCTAAAATTAATGGTTGCAGGTAAGCATCAGAACTATAAAGTTTAACTTGTCGGTGCAGATTTGCGAGTTCTTTTTTAAGATTTGGGACTTGATCTAATTGCTGCGTATTGTAAGATTTTCCGAGTTTTTTTAATGTTAAACCGATAACTTCTCTGGCACTGTCCGGCAGAGAAATTCGATCGCGCAATTCTGATCGCCACAAGTCTTTCCAATCTGTCGGAGTCCACCCCAAAGCCTTAAATTTGTCGGTTCGATAGGCAATTACCGTACTTCCCCAGCGGTAAGGTACACCCCAAACGTTTTCTCTCGCATCTAAGAAACCGTCATCGTTTCGCGTTACCAAATTTCGCCACCTTTCGGGCAATTGTGCCCAATTAGGCAACTTAGCAGGATCGATGGGCTTAATCAATTTTTGCCTAATTGCCAAAGTCAGCCAGTAATCTCCCAACATCACCAAGTTAGCTTGATTTTTTGATTGGGGAACCTGTTTCCACTCCTGCAACAGGGCGAATAATTCTTTTAATTGTCCTTCTTGCGTTACCTGCAAAAGCGGAGACGGTTGTACATCGCGGCTAAATTTGCTTACCAGTTGGGCCGGAATACCGTTTTTGAGCGATCGAATTTTGAGAATGGGCTTCGAGTCGCACCCTGCCGCCAATTGACTTAAAGTTAGGGTGGCGGCCCCCAATAGCAAAGACCTTCGTTTCACCTGTCAATCCGCTTTTCTAAATATTGACCGATCGTTTTGTGTTCTACAGCCGGGGAAATAATTGTTTGTCGAGTCCGGTAGTTGGCGCCGATTTGTCTTATTTCTTTTTCAAACACAGAGCCATTGTACTCGGTTCTGCTGCGCTCTGAGTCTGTTTGACTCTTGCCGTGATTCTACCTTCTAACTTGTCGATCGAGCTTTCCGATGCCGAAAACTCCCTCAACTTAACGCCTAATTTCTGTGCTGCAAGTTCCTTTGAGCCAGTTGTGTTCGCCAGCCGGGTCGATCGACTGCATCTGTGTTACATTTTTTAATATAACGAAACAACCAGAGCGCTGCTATCTGCCGTTGGATGAGGCTTTTTACACAACAGAAGTGAAAAATTCTTTTTAAATCGGCGACAGCTTAATAACTAAAAAAACTAAAAATCCATTCATCTGAATCCTGAAAGCACTGGCGAGAGCGAAGTCAATCTAATAGGACTCTCGGCGATCCCACTCTCACAAACCCGACGTTTTAGCTCTGATTGAAGGTTTGAACGAAGTACGGGCGTTAACCCACCCGGTTCCTGTGTCCAAGACTATCTAAAACCTAAAATCTAAAATCTACAATCGACTCACCAATGGCGATCGATTATCTTCAAGCTGGCTCCCTAAATCTACCGTCAGGATTAGGAACACAACAATTACGTCAAAAATTAAATAATTTAGTGATAAATCCAAGTTATGTAAAGATTTACCTAAAATGTAAAGATATTAAGTTACGAGCCAAAGGATGATTGTATGGAAGCGCTCCGCCAGCAAGTTACAGTATTGAGCCAACAAGTCGAGGCCCTCTACAAACTCATAGAAAACCTCAATGAAAAGCTCTTGGAGTCGGCCAAGGAGACGAAGCTGACCCAGCAACAGAGAAACGATCGCTCTGGAACGGTAGGAAATGACAAAACCTCGCCCTATCAAAGCTACAGCAGTCTCGACGGCCTTCTCGAACACAAGGACATACTGTTAGATGACAGCTATTTCGACAAGAATTCTCAAAGCCTGGAAAAAGAGCTGAGCGCAGAGATTCAAATCCAGCGCTTAACAGCTCAGCTAACAGCAGCTTACAATCGAATTGCAGCCTTGGAAGAACAGTTGCTCTCCAAAAGAATGCACTCGCAACATCTAGGCGGGCCTAATTAAATATTGCTAGCGGGGATCGGGTAGTAATCAAAAAAAATACAAGTTGCGTTGATTTATGCTCGTCTACTTATAGATTCATTGCATAGAGTTTTTTATCTCCCGTAATTAGCAGGGAGAATACTGCATCAAAGCCAGATATTGTGTAGAAAATTCTGTAAATCTGAGAGCAAAAATGCTACAGAAAGTGATATAATTATTCAGCCAAAACGAAGCTGGGTGAGCAGCAAAACAATGTTCGCAGCTCGATCGCCGCCTCTGAATTTTTAATGTTTAATTCCTAACATTCCTGGATGCACAGAAAACTAAAAACCCGGTTGGGGAGTGTATTCGTCGTGGCAAAACCCCAATATTTTCAGTAAAAAGCGGGTTTTTTGCCTCCACGACTTTCTAATGTTTAATATCAATTCCGGCTGCGCCGGAATGATCTCAAATCCTTGCTTCAAAAGTCGGGCGTAAAGTCGAATCCCGAGGCCCACAAATAATTCGGGCAATTTTCATTTTTTTGACTCACAGTCAACAGTCAAAAGTCAACAATCATTCCGGTGCCACCGGAATCGATATAATTTCACAGCGCGAGGCTAAAGCTTCAACAGCTTGAAGGAGTTGAGGAGGAGTCCAATTTGCAGCCAAGCCACTGGCGATCGCACAAGCTCCCGCACCGACACCTTCTTTAACATAGCCGCGATCGTAAGCTTGCAGTTGCCCGTAGCGAGATCCAGCAAAACTTAGCTGCGCGGCCAACAAAGGCACACCGCCGATATCTTTAGCAAGTCCTACAGTGTCTCCTGTAGGGTCTTCGGCCACCCAGCGCGTAGTCCCCACCGCGACTTGTTCGGGAATCCAAAAGAGAGCATATTCACGGGCTAAGGCTTGCATCAAAGCGTACACTGCCAGCATTTGCGTGCCCCCAGCCAGAAGCACACCGCAAGTCCGACTCGCGGCGATCGCCATTGCCGCCACCGCTATTTGCATCGGATCGCCCACCGCCGCTACCAATTCCAGGGGAGTGCTGTTTTGTCCGTTAATTTCCCACTCAGCATTATGGAGTCCCGCTGTCACCGCAGCCAATTTTTGAGCGTGATTGCAGCGAGGATGAGAACTATTAACTTTGCCCGCCGCTGCAATACCCAAACCCATTAACACGCCCAAAGCAGTAGTCGTTCCCCCAACCACGCACTCTCCTAAAATTAAATAGCTGCCATTAGTTTGAGCGGCTAATTTAGCTCCCCAAATTAATCCTTGTTCGAGCAAATGTTTGACAGTTTCTAGTTCTAAAGCATTCCCAGAAATCAGACACTTTGCCGGAGTGCCGCCCAAATCAATTGCAGGTACCGGAGGTGGGAGGGGCAAACCAGCATTAAATAGGTAAAGCGGAAGTTCCAAAGCTTCGACTACAGCGCGAGAGATCAGTACCGGCGAGGCACCCGCTTCTAGGGGCGGCAAAGGATATTGGGGCGACGGTTGGGGGCCGTTATACAAAAATTCTGCATCGGCTAAACAAGTAAATTGTCGATCGTGCGGAGTTGCACCTGCTGCTGAAATCCCCGGAATTAAGCCAGTAGCAGTAAATCCTAACACGCAGGCAAATATCGGTTTTTGTCCCCGATAGCGATCGAGCCACCGCTGGCCCTGTTCAATTTCTGTATAAATACCAATCATAAATTAGTCAGTAGTCAGTAGTCAGTAGTCAGCAGTCGTTAGACCTCTGCAATAATTATTGTGGAACAGGCATCTTGCCTGTTCAAGACTTGTTTTGCAAGAGAGGTCTATTAGTTATTAGTCATTAGTTATTTAGTAGAAATTAGCAATGCCCGATGCCCGATGCCCGATGCCCGATGCCCGATGCCCGATGCCCGATGCCCGATGCCCAATGCCCGATGCCCGATGCCCGATGCCCAATAACTACTCTTCATAATCGATCAAAAGTTGCACCCAGTGTGGCGGCCGCGGAATTGGATTTCCCAAACGATCTAACAGCAGCAAAGCTACTAAATGTACTACAAATAAATAGACAATATTGTTAACCAAAATCATCCCGGCGGCGATCGCCCCAATTGTGTTCAAACTCGGTACATTAAGCCAGCCCAGCTTCACAAACACCCATTCCACCATCTCTGTTACCTGGGCGGTTACGTAAACCCATAGATCCTGACCCACCAACGCTGACAGCAGCCAAAACCGAAAAAAGAAGCCTACAGTACCAATGAGAGCGCCCACACTAATAGAGAGTGACCAACTCGCTTTGCGCCTCCAAAGTCCTCCCAGCGCAACTCCCATAACTCCAAAAGGGATCACGTATAAAATGCTCCGCGTCGGGCCCATCAGTACCGACAGCAGCAAACCCGATACCAAAGCTGCCATCCAAGCTGCTCGGTTGCCCCAACGCAAGTAAACTAGGGCGATGGGTATCGGGAAAAAAACCCGCAGCAAAGGCCCTAGCGGAAAGTAATAATTTACCAGCCAAATTAAGCTAGCGGTACTTGCCAAAAAAGCCGTTTCTACAAGCCTTAAAGGCGCTTCCCCAGAGCCGCGCTTCCCCGGATCTGGATTTGGGCGATCGCCAGCCATTGCTGAAATATCGGCGGTTTGCGGCTCGTTATTTGTACTAGGAGAATTACTCGAATTAGACGCAGCATCTGCTGACAAAAAATCACTCATCCGATTTTAGATTTTAGATTTTAGATTTTAGATTTTACGGGACTTAGACCCGATACGGCTGATTCCCGATTTTAGATTTTAGATTTTAGATTTTAGATTTTAGATTTTACGGGACTTGCGCCCGATACGGCTGATTCCCGGTTTCACTGTTTGGATGCCTCGCCGCCAAATTTAATATTGCTCGCAGAAACCGGGTTTAGGTAGGAACGCAAGTCTTATTTTAGATGGATTTTCTCAGCAAAAATTTTCAGCAGCATTATTTTTCGATTTTGACTTCCTGGATTACCAAAACCGAACAAGATGCGTGGTGAACGACATAATTGCTGACGCTGCCGAGGAAAGCTTCTGCGAACCCCGTGCGGCCACGCCTCCCCAACACTATTAAATCTGCGCCCCAATTTTCCGCGGCTTCACAGATACAATGCCCCGGATCGCCGTCCATTTTGCAGTCAAATTCTACCTGCAATCCTTTGTTTGCTGCGGCGTCGCAGTAATTTTTCAGCAAACCCGAAGCGTGTTTTTCCTCCCTTTCCAGCCGCAAACGTTGAGCTTGATAAGCTTGATCCATTAACTCGACATTCATCCCCAAATCTACCGGAATTGGCACTGCCGTCTCCCCCATGGTGCTGACAGTAACGCAGTTAAATAGCATCACCTGGGCGCGATCGTTGAGAGCTAATTCTAAAGCTTGAGTGAAGACGCGGTGGCCCAGTTCAGAATCATCTAAGGCGGCGAAAATTTTCTTAAAACTCACAGCTTTACCTCCTGCGGAAAATCATTCATATCAGTTAGTTAACAGAGAGTGCTTTTGAATTAGATTCAATAAAAAAAAGCAAACTCTGATACTTCTAGACTAACAGACGCTCTAAGGCGTGCAGGTCGGGAATGCACAAAACGTCACGTTCGCGCTGAATAGTTCCTTTTTTTTCCAGCTTGCTCAGCACTCGCGTTACTGTTTCGCGAGCCAGCCCGCTGAGGCTGCTTAATTCTCTGTGTGGCAGGTTCGGTATTTCTGTACCTCCTGTTTCCAGGATTTTTTTGCCTTGCCCCTCGGCCAAAAATAAGAGAATATCTGCTACTCGCGAGGTACTGTCGGACTCTCGCAAACGCAGGCGGCGGTTGACTTGTCGCAGGCGACGCGCCATCAGTTGAGCTAGGCGAATGCCTGCTAGCGGCTCGGTATGAATGAGCTGCACAAAATCCTGAGATGGCATATTGCCGATCAGTGTCGGGGCTAGGGTGATCACATCTGTTGATCGCGGTGCTTCTTCGATCGCGGCCATTTCCCCGAATAATTCTCCTTTCCCTAAAATATTCAGTGTTACTTCTTTTCCGTCTAGGTTGTAGGTGCGAATTTTCACCCAACCATCCAATATAAAATACACTGATGTTCCCCAGTCATTTTCGAGTAAAATCACTTGATTTGACGGATGACTGCGGGTAACGATGTGGACAGTTGCTCTCTCGATTACAGGATCGGGTAATCCTGCAAAAAAAGGAGTAGAAACTATCAATTGATTTATATTAGAATTCGGATCTCGGGTGTTAAAGCGGTCTTCCATGAGGCCATCATTTTAATTTATGCGCTTGAGCTGCGCTGGGCAGTTACAAATAGCTTGCAGCCGAGTCATTCGATTTGAGATTCAAGATTTGAGAAACAAGGATCTAAAATCGGCAATTTTACCTCTAAAGTTTTGCGGTCAAAGGCTCAATATGGTAATTAATAGCCTCAAGCTCTGATTGGGAGCTAGAAACTAAAGAATATACCATAATTTTTTAGATATATACCACTGAGCAAATTTTATTAACAAAATTTTAGCAATGTGGCAAACGACTGAGCTGATCGAATTACCTTTGAAAGCACTCGCTTAGAAAGCTTAACACTGGTGAGAGATTTGTTGTCACTCGGCCCTGCTGTCGAGAAGGCAGAGTCCACGAGCACAAGCCTGCAAGCACGGTAGACAGATCCCAAATCCGAGCAACTGCCTAGAACCTGGCAAATGTCAGCACGATCGGCAAAATCCACAGCCATTGCGAGCCTAAAGACTGGCGCTCTTGGCGAGCCAAACCCACCCACTTCCCAGCAAACTTTTCTGCTACCCCAAGATTATTGTACCATTAGTATCTAGCCACAAATACAGATAAAAGGCTATAATAAAAGGTTACTCAAACCGACTGTAGGGGGACAATCCCGAATCTCGGTATCCCAAATCGCAAATTGTTTGAGGTTTTTTCCAAGTCGGTGAAAGATGAAGACATAGTGGCGCGCCGCCATGCTAACGAAACTCGCGGTGACAGTGTGCGGCCCGCCGTTCAAGCAGGTGAAGGCAAAAGTTCGTCGGGCTCGCAGCTCTTACGAGCAGGAATCAGCCTCCGGGCCGGCAAACTCGCCCCTGAGCCGCAGAATTTGACAGCACTTGCAATTGATAGAAGGAGGCCTTTGGTGCGGAAGTACCGGCTAACCTATCATAGGCAATAGAAGTTATCCGAAGACAAAACGTTAATTAACAGTTGTCAGAAAATATTAGTGAATTATTGACGGACTCGCATTCAGATTATTCTATCTATTGGCATCGCTGCCGCCTGACTTGAGTCTTTTTTCGGTAAAGTTTCTCCCAAGCCGCATTCCCAGAGGTTCCGCCCTTGAATTCTCAGAAGTACAAAATTCAAGCACTGATTGCTGAGATAGACGAGGTACTCAGCAAGCCCGCACCCCGCTTGCCTTGGACGGGTTCTCTTGATACTGTCCACCAGCGCCAACTTTTAGAGCGAGTTCGTGCTTATCTGGTTTCCTCAGACTCAAAGCTAACAGCCCCAAAGGCCCCCGCGCGCCCAAATGTCCGCCCCGAACCAGTTCCAGTTCCCAAAGTGCCTCTGTCCCCCCCTCGCCCCTCAGCAGCAGAGCAAATCATGCTTGCCGTAACCGGAGAAATCAGCCACCTGCGTTCCAGCCTGACAGGGCCGCTCCAAGAAGACATAGAAGCTCTGCGGCAAGAGCAGCAAGCTCTAATTCAAGAAATCAAACAGCTAGAAGCAAAACGGCAGCAGCAACAATCCCTAGCTCAGCAACAAGCCAACCAACAGCAAATCATTGGTGAATTCTTGCAGGTACTGACTGCCCGCTTGGAAGAAACCTTGACTAGCGATTTCTCTCAAATTCTAAGTTCCCTAGAAAATCAGTTATTGCAAAGCAGCGCAGCACCATACTCTTTGGGCAGTGCGCCTGATGAACAATCGGCTATTGACGTAACACTTAACCGACAAACCTCAGAAGAACACCCGCTGCTGACGCCGGCTCAGAGGTTGGAGCAAATGCAACTGTTCCAATCTCATGCTGACAGTCTGCTGATGAGTCTCGATTCTAGGATGGCTATCGTGTTCGAGGCTTTGCAAGCAAATCTGCAAAGCTATCAAGCTTCCTTGAGACAAGAACTCGAAAATATGTACGGTTTGAGCCAGCAGAGCGAGGCGATGTTCGCGGCTTTGGTCAACCACTTGGCGTCACAGTTGGGGCGAGAAGCGTCTTCCTACGTTCAACAGCCGATCGATTTAGCAAATAATCTCGAAACCGTCACCCCAACCGCAGCCGATCAATCTTCTGTCGCTCCCGCCCTTTCAAATACTGCGATCGAGCACTCAGCCGCAGAGACTCAGACGGGAGACTCGGTGCAGGAAATTCGCACCGGTGAATTCGGAGAACAAGACAGATTTCCCTACGCCGGTACAGAAATTTCTCCGCAATACGGACAGTTGAGGCGCGAACGCGACCGCATTCAATCCCCTATTTTGCTCCCGGAGTTGGAAGATAATTTGTTGGGTTCTACACCAGAAATATCTCGAAATGCAACTCGATTTACTGGCGGTGAATCTGAGAATAGGTTAACAGAAAAAGACGAAGAAATTGAGGATTTGTATGCAAGTTTGTTCGCGGGAGAAGCGGTTCCTGAAGTAGAATTACAAAGCGAAACTTTCCCGGTAGAGAATACTGTAATTGAGACCGAAAGTGAAGGTGTAGAATATCAATCGGCGACGGATAAAGAAGCTGCCGAGTCGCTAAAAATGACCGAAGATTTGTTTGTAAATTTGCTGGAGGAAGGCGAATCTCTGGAAGAGATTTTAGTAGATGAAGATTCAGACTTTGTAATGGGTAATTCTGTAGACGCTCTAACTTTAGATAGTGCCGATTTATTTGAACCGCAAGTGGCAACCTTACCTCAAGTTTCAGCAGCACCACCCTCAACTGCTGAGTTGCAAATTGACGCGGACGATCGAGAAAATCTAGAAACGGTTCAAAACCGAGGCGAGCAGTTCGGCGCTACTGTCCCTCAATCAGCAGCTTTGCCGTTGAGAAGGCCTGCCGAAATTAGCCCAAACCTCCCCAGTGCCGAGTCCCGTGTGCCGAGTGCCGGTGACGTTCAAACTGGCGAGTTCGACTCATCCTCGCAACGGCTTGATGATGGGTACATCCAAGCTTCGCCGGACGAGGATTTGCTGCCTGTCGAGGCATTAGAAGATGACCTCGATCGAGCTCTAAATTTGGACAACAATACTCTGGAACTTTTGGAGGCAGACCTCTACAATCTGGAGGGATTGGAAAATACTAGCTTCGGGCGATCGAATTTCTCAGCCGCTAACAACTTGGATTTATCGGCGAGTTCCCCCGAAGGCATTGCAAACAATCCCTTTGCGGAGGCGGCAGAGGAAGAACTCGGCACGCTGGAGGATTTGTTCTCCGATGTGTTGGAACTCTCCTCGGATGATGAACCCTTTGTTTTGGAAGACGAACTTGAGGATGATTTGTTTGCTGAGGAAGACGACTCGAATTTGACGCTAGACGAGATTTTGGCTAGTTTGAGCGAGACCGATCGACCTTTGACTGATTCTCCCCCTGCAGAAACTGCCGAAACTAACGAACTGGGATCGAGTCCTCCAGAAAGTAAAAAAAAAACCTAATTTCGACAGAGAGTAAAGCAGGAGTTGTTGAGGGGAAAACCGATTTTAGCGAGTTTGCCGGGACACAGCAGCAAGACTCGGCTGGGCATTCTGCAGCAGGTGCGATCGCCCCATCCAGAGAACGCCGGAATTCTAGCTGGTATTTGGGCATTGATTTCGGTTCCAGTGGCCTGTCTGCGGCTTTGCTCGATCGCACCAGCGGCGAATTGCACCCGATTTACTGGGAAGCATCGCAGGCTGAGGGTTCCCCAGCAGACGCCAGCTTTCGGATTCCCTCGGCTGCGGTGCTGGCGGAAACAGCCCCAGGTAGCCCCGGGTCAGAGGTGACAGTCAAGTCGGTGGGATTCCGACCCCAGGCTTTGGCTGCTGGAGAATTTTTACTGGAAAATTTTAAATTGCCTTTAAAGGTGGGCATTCCTTATCAGCGGGAGGCTGCTGGGATGTACGAACCGCTGTTGCAGTGGTCGCCCTTGCAGGCTTTTTCGATCGCCTTGCCGCTGCAAGCTGTGCGGGCGCTGCTGGCTACTTTGAATCCTAGTTTGCGGGGACAAAAATTTGACGGATCGGGGGAAGTTTTGGATTCTGCACCAAGGGCGATTTTTGCAGGATTGCCAGTTTCCAATTTAATCTGTAGGGCTTCGGGACTAACGCCAGAAACTCTCGATGCGGCGCTTTTAGACTTGCAGGGTGTAATTTTGGGGACTCCTGCCGGCTGGTCGGATGTTTATATGTTTAATCTGCGGGAGGCGGTTTTGGGCGCGTCTCTGGTGGCTTCTGGTTCGCAAATTTTTGTGGTGGAAGATGCGATCGCCACTTTGCTTGCGGCTGTAACTCCTGTGAAAAATGGCATGGAAGTCGAGTCGTCAGCCGTGGATTCTACTAAGGGCGGTGAAGAAGCTGCACCGCTGACTGTGAATGCTTCCTCTTTTAGCGGGGGAACTTTGATTTTGAATGCGGGGGCGGCGACGGTGGAATTAGCTTTAGTTGAGTTGCCGTCCAATCTTCAAGATTTAACTCGTGCTGATTTTACTTGCCAGAGTTTTGGTTTTGCGGGCGATGCTTTCGATCAGGATATTATCTGTCAGTTGTTGGCTAAAAATGAAACTTGGGGAATGTCGATCGATTTGCCACGTCCGGGGCATCCAGATTTGCCGAACCGCTATCAATTGCAGCAGCGGTTACAAGGTTCTGCTTTTGGTCTGCAATTGTTAGAAGCAGCAAAGCAAATAAAAGTTATTTTGCAACATCAAAAAAGTTTTGCTTTGGATATTGGCCAGCAGCATTGGGATGTGAAGCGCAAAGATTTGGAAAGTCTGGTTTTAGTGCCTTTTGTGCAGCAGTTGAATCGTGAATTGAATGCTTTGCTCAGCCGCGCGGGAATGTCGCCGGCGGGGATTAATCAGGCGATTTGTGCGGGGGGTATGGGTGCTTGGCCTGCGATCGCCCGCTGGTTGCGGCAGAAGCTGCCGAATGCGATCGTGGTTCAAGACCACGAATTGCAGGTCGATCGAGATATTTTTGAGATTGATAATTCTGCATTAAATTCTGTATCTCAAAGTACAAATTCCCCCCCAAAATTTGGTCGAGTTGCCTGCGGGTTGGCGAGTTTGGCTCTCTATCCTCACATTTTGGATGTGTCGCAACAGCAGTACAGCGACTTTTTTCTGCTGTGGGAATTAATGAAGGTTTTGGGCGGGGAAACTTTGAGCTTTCAGGAAATTTTGCAGTTGTTGGAACGCCAGGGCGTGAATACCCGTACCTGCGAACCCCGGATTTTGCGGATTTTGGAAGGAAGTTTGCCGGCGGGACTTGTGCCTGCGGAGGAAGATTTCATGCTGCTGGCCGAGGAGTCGAGGCAAAATCCTGATTGGGAAACAATTTGGGCTGAGCCACTTTTCTTTGAAGATGTCGCACGGGGTTATCGGTTGAATCTCGAACACGCCTTTGTTGTTCGCGAATATTTAGGCAAACTCGCCTCTAGCAGCCAGCAAAAGTTGTTAGAGCCGCTAACACTTGCTTGGGATGTTCGCACTGATATTTATCGCTAAACGGCAAAAAACCCGGTTTCTCAGTAGAATCCTCCCTGTCTTCCGGGAAGAGTCCTAGTCGAAACCAGGTTTTTTTGCGTCTAGGACTAACTTTTTTCTGTAAATGTACGTAAGTTTACATAAACTTTATACGTTTTTATAAAAAATACATAGAAACTTTATAAAAGTGTTATTGGTTTTTAAAGATTGTGCAAAGCTCAGCATTTCAGGTTCTGCAGATTTGAGATGGCTAATAAGATGGACGTAAGAGATCGTTAAACTTGAGACAAATCACATGAAATTTCCGATGGGTGCCTCGTCGAAATCATCATTATCAGAAATGCTGTCCTTATTTTTTCAAGAATATACTTACAAAGTCTGTGTATCAAAACAACAGCATCACCGCTCCGTAACGAGCAAGGTAAAACGGTCGATCGATATTTTGGGTGCGCTGCTGGGACTGGCAATTGCTGCTGTGGTGGCGGTGCCGGTGGCAGTGGCGATGCTGTTGGACAATCCGGGCCCGCTGCTTTACAGTCAAGTCCGCTGCAGCTTCAAAGGGCGACATTTCAGAATATGGAAATTTCGATCGATGGTTGTCGGTGCAGAAAATCTCAAACATTTAGTTAGCAACCAAGCCAAGGGTCACATTTTTAAGAATGAAAATGACCCGCGAATTACCCGCGTCGGCCGCTTCTTGCGGAGCACAAGTTTGGACGAGTTACCTCAATTCTGGAATGTGTTAGTTGGCGACATGAGTTTGGTGGGAACTCGACCGCCAACTCCCGATGAAGTTGCTGCCTATGACGAGTTCCACTGGCAACGTTTAAATGTCAAACCCGGTCTGACTGGGGAGTGGCAAGTCAACGGACGGTCTAGAGTTAAAGACTTTGACGAGATTGTGCGCATGGATCTCGACTATCAGGGCAAGTGGTCTGTTGTCTACGACATCACTCTGATTTGCAAAACAATTTTGGTTGTCTTGAGTAAAAACGGTGCGTGTTAATAGACTTGCTGTTTTGGGTTGTTTTTGGATTTAAAATTTTAGGAAAAAACACGGGATGAAATAGTTGGAAACGGATTAAATATATGTTAATAGAATTAGCGATTGGTGACGCTTACGGTGCGGGTTTTGAATTTGTTGACAAGGATACGATCGAAATGTACAACAATCTCAACGGTTACATCAAGCATCCCCGTCACGACATCCAGCCTGGATGCTACACAGACGATACGCAGATGAGTTTAGCCGTCGCAGAAGCTATCGTCAGCCGAGAACCTTGGACACCAGAACTTTTAGCCAGCAAATTTGTTGCAGCTTTTAACCGCGATCGGCGATTTGGTTATGCTGGGAAGTTTTACAATTTTTTGCTACAAGTTCAAGACGGAAAAGAATTCTTAGAAAAAATTTACTCTGCTAGCGATAAAAGCGGATCGGCGATGCGATCAGGCCCCATTGGCATTTTTCCTACTATTGAAAAAGTCATCGAAAATGCTACCGTTCAAGCTGCAATTACTCACAATACTCCTGATGGCATTAAAGCAGCTATAGCGGCCGCTTTGATGTCCCATTACTTTATTTATCAGCTAGGTTTAAAGAAGAATTTGGGAAATTTTATAGAAAGGCACGTCGCTGGTGAGTGGTCGATACCTTGGCAAGGAGAAGTCAGCGTTAAAGGTTTGGACTGTGTTAGAGCAGCTATTACTGCGGTCATGCGAAATGATAGTATGAGCAAACTGCTCCAAGATTGCATTGCTTTTTCGGGAGATGTTGATACGGTAGCAACTATTGCTTTAGCTGCTGGTTCCTGTAGCAATGAAATTGCCCAAGACTTGCCAGAAAATCTGGTACAAGGATTAGAAAATCAATCTTACGGCAGAGATTATATCAGAAAACTGGATCGACAGTTAATGAATTGCAGGAGCGACTTCTGACTTCTTCCTGAGATAGGTTACATCCGTTAAATCCCTTACACTGCTTCGTTGCCGAACTTCTTTCTATTAGGACTAAGACCAACTGTCACAAATAGGGTTAAATTTTAGGTATGTAGTTGCGCTTTAGCGCTCTTAGCTTAGGAAAGAGCGCTAAAGCGCAACTACATACCTTTGTTTGATTTTGCCGTTGGCCTTAGTCATATCTCTTATGAATTTGCCTAATTTGATCACTTTTTCTCGCTTGCTTGGAGTACCTTTCCTGCTCTACGGTTTGTACGACCCAAGCGCTCAAAGCCGCTGGATTTGCACCGCAATTTTTGTGGTAGCTGCAGCTACTGATTGGCTGGACGGCTATTTGGCTAGGAAGCTGAATCAAATTACCGATTTGGGTAAGTTTCTCGATCCTTTGGTGGATAAATTGTTGGTCCTCGCGCCGCTTTTAGTGTTGATTGAGTTGGGCAGAGTCCCGGCTTGGGGGGTATTTTTGATTTTGGGCAGGGAGTTGACTATTGCGGGGTGGCGTGTTAATAAAACTACGATTTCGGGAGCTAATATTTGGGGCAAATTGAAGACGGTGAGTCAGATTGTGGCGATCGCACTTTTAATTGCTCCTTTGTCTGAAGCGTGGAATTTTCCCGCAGAAATTGCTTTTTGGGTTTCTGTGGCTTTAACTTTGATTTCTGGCGCTATTTATCTATGGCCGGAAAAGACTGCCGAGGAGAAGTAAATCGGTTTTATTTAAACCGCAGATGAACGCGGATTAACCCAGATAAAAACTTCGATATATTTGTATGGACACGGCAATGCCGTGTCCTAGCCGTAGCTTAATAATGAGTCCCCGATTTCCGGTAATGCACCGCTGTCACGCCGTCATTTTGCAGCAAATGACCGTTGTCAACCGCCGCATAAACTACCCAGTGATCGCCGCATTCCATCCGACTTATCACTTCGCATTCCAGATAAGCTAGAGCATCAGTCAAAACGAGACACCCGTTGCTAGCTTCCATTGTTTCGACTCCGGCAAATCTGTCTTCTCCCGGAGCAAAGTTTTTCATGAAATACTTCCGCAACTGTCGCCCTTCTGCTAAGATGTTGAGCACAAATTTATCTCCGGCATACATCAAAGATTCGATCGATCGATCTTTCGCCACCGCAATCGTCACGCCAGGGGGATTAAAAGTTGCTTGCGACACCCAGGAAGCCAGCATCGCACTGGTGACATCCTCCCGCTTCGCCGAGACTACGCACAGCGAACCTACGAGTCTCCCTACTGCTTGTTCAGTGCGATCGCTTCCTGCTGCTAACTGCGGTTTCGGTGCCCGCAATTTTTGCGATCGAATCAAAGCTTGAGCAAAATCTGTTCCCACATCTGTGCACTCGTGAATCGTCGCCGCCGTCGGCTTAAATTTGGCTCGAATCGGCTCAAATCCAATTCTATAGCCAGCATCCTTCAGCTTGTTTTCCACTAAGTCGATCGCCTCTCCACTCCAGCCAAAAGAACCGAAAACCCCCGCTAATTTGCTCTTAGTTGCGGTAGATAAAACAATTCCCAAAGCCGTTTGAATTTGCGTCGGAGCGTGTCCTGCTAGCGTCGGGGTTCCTATAATAAATCCCGCGCATTTTTCGATCGCCTCTTTAATTTCTCCCGGTTCGGCAAATTCGCAGTTGATACTTTCCACCGCAACGCCGGCTTTCGTAATTCCTCTGGCGATCGCCTGGGCTAAAGTAGCCGTATTTCCGTAAGCCGAAGCATAAATCAAAGCAACTGTCAAGTCTTTTGAATTTTGTTGCTGGCTCCATTCCCGATACAAATTGCTCAGTTCATTAAGGCCGTAACGGACGATCGGGCCGTGACCGGGAGCATAAAATGCTGCTGGTAAATCGGCGAATTTATCCATTGCCGTCAGCACTTGTTTTGCCTGAGATGCGTGCAGGGAATCGTAATAATAGCGCCGATCTTCGCTGTAAACGCTCCACCCTTCATCGAATACTTGGTCGCCACAAACGTGAGCTCCAAATAGTTTGTCAGTGAACACGATTCGAGTGTGCGGATCGTAGGTGCAAAGTTGATCGGGCCAACGGGGAGTTGGAGTCGCGATGAATTTTAAGGCGTGACCTTTTCCTAAGTTGAGAGTTTCTTCTCCCCGAACGATCATAATGTTTAATTCTTGGTCGGGGAAAGCGGCCCGCAAACTAATTGCGGCGGGATTAGTGCAAACCAAAGCTACTTCAGGAGCTAAGTCTAACAGAGCTTTAATTGTTACTGACCTGTTAGCATTGAAATGCCCCAAAATTATGTAATCCAGCTTGGTCAAGTCCACCCGTTTCTGCAAAAATTCCAGGTAATTTTCAGTAAAAGATTCCCCCGGCGGGTCGAACAAAGCAGTCTTGTCAGCTTGAATAATATAGCTATTGGCTGTCGTCCCCTTTTGCAGCGAATACTCGACTTCAAATTTGAGTCTGTCCCAAGTGCGCGATCGCACAATAAAAGTATCGAGTGCGATCGGGATAAACTGCACGTCGCGGGGTTTGGTATCAGAAGCCAGTCTTGGAGTCAAAGTGTTAGTCATTAATTGCACCTATGAGAAACTGAACTACAGAACTTCTTTTGATTTCGTGCCAAAACTTGGTATCTACAATGTCAAACTTTGCACCTCTACCCTGTAAATTGGTATCCAGGTCAGTCAGAAATTCCCGGGTTTTCAAATCATCCCCAATTTGGATAAAGCTCACTCCAATTTCTTCATCTTTCTCTATTTTATTTGCCGCACTTACAATAATTTCAGCGACAGCAGCGGTATTTTCTGGTTTTTGATCTAGGACTGCAACAATTATTGCTCCTTTCTTCCCTTTGCCATCTGTTTTGTTTGTGAAATAATCGCTAAAAGTTGCTTTCAGAGCTTCTTCCAAATGAATGGTAGTCGGCTTTGCTGAATCCGGTTCCGTATTTTGTCGCTGCAAAATTTCAGCTAACCGGGCAACATTAGAATTTTTATACTTCCACATAGGAGTAGAAGCTTCGTAAAGAGTGATGCCGTCGCTGTCAAATTGCTGACATTTTTTTGCTAAGTCGATCAGAGATGCCTGTGCTTCTACCCATTCCTCATACCAAGGATGTTGAGGGTCTCTGCTGGCATCGCTTCTGGCAATAATAATTGTGTAATCTCGGTCTTCTAAAAGATTGGCAGGCATTGGCAATTCCCCTAGTGAAAATGGAGAAGCAAAAGGTAAGAAAAGGCTTATGGCGCACCGTAATTTTAGCTGCCGGTAAGGTTCGCCATAAGCACCCCACGTTGAGAGTTTTTGCGTAGGTAAGATGCCGCATAAGCACCCGAACTTCCTACCTAATAATGATTTCCGACCTTGCGGTGGTGAACTGCCGGCAGTGCATCGGGATTGGATACGCGGCCGCTATCGACGATCGCATATACGATATGATGATCCGAAAGTTCCATCCGGCTGACTACTTGGCATTCCATGTACGCCAAAGCATCCGTCAAAATCGGAGAACCATTGGTGGCTGGTTGAGTTTTAACTCCGGCAAATCGATCCGCACCAGGAGCAAAACGCTTTAAAAAGTGCCTCATCAAAGTTTGATAATTGCCTTCTTCGAGCACGTTGAGAACAAATTTATCTCCCGCGTGCATCATCGATTCAATAGCCCGATCCTTCGCAACTGCTATTGTTAAACCCAGCGGTTTAAAGCTAGCTTGAGTTACCCAAGAAGCTAGCATCGCACCGCTAACATCACCTTTTTGAGCGGTGATGATGTACAGTCCGCCGCTGATTCGTCCCAAAGCTTTATCGAGGTCGCTGTCGAGGGATTTCATCTGTTTGACTGCTTTGTCGCGCGTCAGCCACTGTCCCAAGTCGGTGCCGGCTTCGTCGCAAAGTTGATAACTCGCTTCTGTCGGTGATTCTTTAATTAAAATGTTGGGAAATGCTTCTTTTAAACCCAACTCTTTGAACTTGTTTCGCAGCGGGTAAATAGATACGTCATCGCCGCCGCCAGATTCGCACAAACCGAAAGATTGTTTGTTGTTAGCTGCAACTAAAATTGTGTTGATTGCGGCTTCGGCATTCACCGCAGCAGTACCGCCACTCGGTGGCGAACAAATTACGATGCCGGCAGCATTACCGACAAGTTCCGCAACTTCTTGTAAGTCGGCGATTCTCAAGTCCATCATTTCCACAGCGACACCGGTTTTGGTGATACCGTGGGCGATCGCTTGGCTGAGTCGATCGCTAAATCCGTAGTCGGAGGTGTAAAATACCGCTACAGTGGTTTCTGCCTTAGCTTGCGCTTGGCTCCACTTTTTGTAGCGTCCGGTAAGTTCCACCACATTGTGCCGCAGCAGCGGGCCGTGACCGGTCGCAACTGTACCGATTTCTCCCAATTCTGCCATCCGCTTCATCGCAGCGAGTACCGATCGAGCATTGGGAGCCATCAAACACTCATAATAAAAGTGGTAATCTTCCTCAACTGCTGCTAAATCGTCATCGAAGGTGCTGTCGGAACAGTAGTGCATCCCGAAAGCATCGCAGGTGAACAGCACTTGAGTTTTGCTGTCGTAGCTGAAAATAGTATCGGGCCAGTGTAAGTTCGGCGCCGATACGAATTCGATAATGTGGCCGTTTCCTAAATCTAGTTTGTCCCCGTTTTTTACTACCAATCGCTCAAATGGTTGGTGTACAAGGTTTTCTAAAAATTGAATTGCTACTTTCGCCCCCACGACAATCGCTTGGGGTGCCAGCGCCAGCACGTCTTTGACTAAACCGCTGTGGTCTGGCTCGGTGTGGCTGATAATTAGATAGTCAATCTCTTTCGGGTCAATTTCCCCCGTCAGAGTATCAATGTATTGTTGGCGAAACTTCTCGTGCGAGGTATCGACGAGGGCGGTTTTTTCACCGCGAATGATGAATGAGTTGTAAGTTGTACCGTTTTTGAGTCCGAATTCGATGTCAAAGCGGTCTCTATCCCAGTCCAGGCATCGAATTGCCGTTGTATCAGGGGCAATTTCGACTTTTTCCACCGTCAATCTGCGTTGGACTCGTTCAGTCAGCGCTACCATCAGTGCCTCCTTGTCTTTTACCCATTACCTTATTGTCTTCATTCTGACACGTTTCTTTTGTAAATCTTTATAAAATTTCTTATGAGGCTGTTAAGTATCCCAAAAGTTATGGCATAAGGCAGTTCGGCAACGCGCACTGAATCGGGATATAACGGATTTGAGGAAGAAGGAAAATTCAATAAAATCAATTTTGGGTCTATAAATAGTTGACAAAAAACAGAGTTATGTGGTAATAAAACTGAGTTCTATCGGTTGGGAGATCGCCTCTGTAGAAGACTATCAGTCAAATGCGATCAAATGCGATTCTCGATCGCGCGGCAATTTGGATTAGCGAGAATGACTTGGCATTTAAGTCAACCTAATCAAACGTCAAATGCGATCGCGCTTTCTTATCCCCGATGTCTTTAAGAAGTCGGGAATTTGGGGATAATGATAGAAGAAAAAATTTTCCAATCCGCAATCAAAAAATTACTCATTGATGTAAAGCTATGTCTGAAAGTTCCTTTGAGAAAACTAATTTTGGTTGGCAATTAGGACAGTCGCAACAGCGATTGCAGGAGTGGTGGGAACTAAAAACTGCCCAAAATATACCGAATGTCAAATTGCCATCTTGGTTTGATTCCCCCATCTTAGGGGCGATCGCTAAAGCCACCTTTTGGTTAATCTTAGCATTGCTCGCAGTCTGGGCGAGTTGGCAGATTTGGCAACTGTTACGTTTTTATATTCATAATTTCAAAAAGAGGAATCAAACAACTGATGGAAGTGCGAAAAAAACCATTAACGATTTGTCGGTAGCAGAGTGGTTGTTGCGATCGCAAAATTTGCAGCAACAAGGGAAATACCGCCAAGCTTGCCGCTGTCTTTACATGGCGGTGTTGCAGCGGTTAAATGATGCGGGAACCGTAGTTCACCAACCCAGTCGCACTGATGGCGAATATTTGGAATTAATCCAGCAATTACCCCAGCCAGTGCCTTACGAAACTGTGATAACAATACATCAGCAACTATATTTCGGGAATACAGAAGCTTCCGCCTCAACTTTTGAACAGTGTCAGCAAGCTTATCAACAAATTAAGGATTAAGTAGGTAAACGCAAAAAAACAATAATATCCAATCGATAATTTTATGGTCTGGTTTTACCAACAATAATTACCAAAAACCGACAATCTCAAAAACCCCCACCCAATACCAAATCGCCATCTACTTCTTTCAATATACAAGGGTTCAAGGTCGTACTCGAATAACGCGCGTAGCATCTAAGAGTACGACCTTGAAAGGGTGCTATCAGACCGGAGTAGCAAATGGGTTGAAGGTGACGAAACTAGCACCAGCAATGGGATTCGGGTCGAGACCGCCTACAATCATGTCTGTAGGTGAATCCCATTAGTTGTCGGTGCCAGCGACTGTCACACAGCGAAGATTTTACCCGCGTACCTCGCTTTCTTGAAAAAAGCTGTAGTGAGGAATCAGACTGATAAAAAGCATTTAACTACTTGCGGGACATATTAGTAGAGCAAGGATTCCTCGCCCTACTAATAGCCTTAGATGAGAGTGATACTTGTTGCCGCTGTACTGCCGAAACTGTAGCCCGCAGTGGGGTTAGCAAGACCTAAGCGCACAATCCCATTATTGGTACTAAATAGGTTGTCTTGAAGAGTAAAGGTTTGGCTGAGTTGGCCGTCGGCGAAGGACAACGTGCCGCCAGTGGGGCCGCCCGGGTTAAGCAGGTAGTCGGTACCATATACAGGTGCAGGGCCGGCGCCTGGAGTCCCCGCCAGAATAATATAATCAATCGATGCTGCACCCAAGCCGCTTGAGCGAGTAACTGTAACCGTTGTGCTGCCCCCCTGAGTGCCGATCGAGCCGTAATCAGACGCACTATACTGGAAGACATTGCCAGATGCACTGCTGCTACCGTCAATAATGTCTAGTCTTGCTGTTGACGGAGTGCCGACGGGGCCGTTATTGAGATATAGGTTAACACTCTCAGTCATTTCAGGCACAGTATCAGCATTGACAAAGAGGTTGAACGTCGTGGAAGTTACCCCAGGGCCAAAGGTGAGTACACCAGCAGTAGACGCATAATCAGCCGCAGTTCCTCCAGTTGATAGGGCGCTGCCGTCAAGAGTACTGTAGCTAATGGTTCCGGCAGCCGTACTGGGACCGATGCGATTGACTGTCACCGTAGCAAAGCCAGATGATTCCGGAGTGGTGAAAGTAGCCGCACTAAAAACAAACTGGGTTGCTGTTGATGTTGCTGGAGTTGGAGCCGGCGTCGGCGCCACAGTTGTTGACGCCACATCATTAATCGTCAAAATTGACGGACTACTGACATTGCCACCGAAGAGCACCAAATTCACCGTTTCCGCCGATTCCGAAATCGCATCAGTCAAAGTCGGCACGGTGAAACTAGCAGTTGTTTGCCCCGCAAGAAAATTCAACACCCCCGTCACCGAAGTGTAATCTGCAGCAGTGCCTGAACTTGCCGAACCGTCAAGAGTCTGGTAGCTAATGGTTGCAGCCTCCGTGCCACCGGTGCGAGTAACGTTAATCGTAGCCGGGCTACCTTCAGCCACGGTGTAATTTGGTTGGGCGAACTGGAAAAGACTTGGAGATGTCGGCGTCGGAGTTGGCGCCACAGTTGTTGACGCCACATCATTAATCGTCAAAATTGACGGACTACTGACATTGCCACCGAAGAGCACCAAATTCACCGTTTCCGCCGATTCCGAAATCGCATCAGTCAAAGTCGGCACGGTGAAACTAGCAGTTGTTTGCCCCGCAAGAAAATTCAACACCCCCGTCACCGAAGTGTAATCTGCAGCAGTGCCTGAACTTGCCGAACCGTCAAGAGTCTGGTAGCTAATGGTTGCAGCCTCCGTGCCACCGGTGCGAGTAACGTTAATCGT
>NZ_JAUBSD010000102.1:0-26779 GCF_036704575.1 Microcoleus sp. K5-D4 | reverse complement strand
AACGCCTTAAGTTTAACTCCAATTATGCTGCTTAATGTTTTGTTACATAAATATGTTTTTTCCCGCCTACCTACTTAGCTACTCAGTCGGAGGAAGCGCAGGCTGAATCGAAATCGGCAACGGAGTGGCTCAAGACTCAAGAAAAACAGCCTGCTGAGGTGTAGTAAAAGAAAAGACATTCACAAAGAATATAACGACAATGATCACAAACAGAAGTGAGGACAAGTCAATAGACCTAAGTTCACAAAGGTTCTATCATGGCACTAAGGCAAATCTGAAGCAGGGAGACCTGATTGAACCCGGCTTTAATTCAAACTACGGTAAGAGGAAGAAGGCATCCTATGTCTATCTAACCGCCACCTTGGATGCTGCTATTTGGGGAGCTGAACTTGCCTTGGGCGAAGGACCAGACAGAATTTATATAGTACAGCCGACTGGTCCGATTGAAGATGACCCCAATTTGACGGACAAGAAGTTCCCTGGAAACCCAACAAAGTCATACCGTTCTCGGAATCCGCTACGGGTTTGTGGTGAGGTTACAGATTGGCAGGGACACACCCCAGAACAGCTCAAAGCCATGAAGGAGCATCTTGAGCGACTTAAGCAACTTGGTATTGAGGCAATCGAGGATTGAGCAAAAATGTGAAAATAAAGTCGCAATTCACTTTTACCCGCGAGGGGATTAAAACTTTATAGACTTATTGAAATGTGTAAAATTCTAACATCCGTTTGATTTTTAGCAACTGTCTTTGATATTTCCCAAAAGCCAGCCAGATACAATTGTTAACAGCCTATGCAGGTTGGAGGACAAGTGTCAAGCGATTTTCTTTCACCCGATCGCCACAGTAACCCCCCCCAGCTCGCAGAGGCAATCAGAGCCACAGCTCCTACTTCTGAAGCGCCAGTAATGGCAGAGTCGATCGCCCCACTCAAACTTCCTTGCTCAGTCGTCAAACTCAGGGCAGTAATATTTAGGAGCCAGAGCGTTAAGCGCATCAACTTCAGCATTGCCTTGAGGTTGCAGCAAGTCGATCGACATTCCCGCACTGAGCGCATTACATATCCCGCGCGCACGTTCGATAGCAGCTTGGGGATTTCGCTGAACGCGAGACAGGGCATCGGATGAGGCTGAATTGAGCCGTTTGCTCAACGATCGTTGATAACTATTAAGAAAGGCCTGGTCATTTGGCTGTAAAGCGATCGGGCGGCCGCTGCCACTACTTCCACAAAGCTTACCTAAGTCGATCGTTCGACCATCACTCCTCTGTATATAGCAAACGTAATCAACGGGTATTTGAGCGACTGAACGACTAGATTGACAGAGGTCAACGCCAAAGGCGATCGACACCATTAACAGAGTATAAAACACTCGTTTCGACTGGCGGACATATTGCACGACTATTTAAACTCCCACAAACCGTTAAACTTTCATAAGCTTATAGAGAACCCACACCGGATGTTGCCACAATCCGGCGTGATTCTATTCTGCATAGTCCGAACATAAGAGCGTTTTACAGGCAAATAAAATGCTCGCACTATAAGGCAATAATGTTATGCTCCTCGTTGAGACTTCCAAGGGCCCCAAATGGCAAACGTGATGCCTGGGGTTTGGATATTAACGAACAAAGTTTGACCATCCGGCGAGAAGCAGGCTCCGGCAAACTCGCTATCGTTGATAGCATTTTTTGCCAGACGATACAGTTCCCCGTTGGGAGTTACGCCCACCACAAACTGCTCATCAGCGCCATCTTCGCAAATGATCAGATCACCATAAGGTGCCACAACAATGTTGTCAGGACCATCGAGTTCCTCAGCCGATTTAGCCTCAACAAAAAGTTCGATCGTATCTTGATCGGGAAGATAGCGCCAAACCTGACCAAATCCGTTGGGTCTGCCATTAGCATCAACAGAGCCACCGTTTGTACAACAGAAATAAACTTCACGATTGCCGTACCAGATGCCTTCCCCACGAGCAAACTGGGCAGCACCTTTACCGAAACCTTCGACCCGTACCGTATCCGTAGCAGGGTCAGGATTGTCAATTGTCACCCATTCCACTGGCATCGGTTGACCCTTGCGAAAGCCTGCAAAAGTCTTTGCCTGCGGCATATTCTTAATCTTCAGCGCTTGCAGAGTGCCCCCGGCGCTTAAATTGTTCCGTTGAGATGGGATAAAGCGATAGAAGAGGCTATCTCTTTGGTCTTCAGTCTCGTAGACAATTCCGGTTTTGGGGTCGATGGCTACCGCTTCATGGTTAAACCGTCCCATCGCAACTAAAGGTACGGGATTCACAGGAGTTGTTGCTTGAGCCGGCACTTCAAAGTTGTAGCCGTGAGATTTCGATACATTTCTCGCATCGTTTGGTCTAGGTCTATTAGTCGCCGGCGTCGAGACATCCTCCTCGCAAGTAATCCAAGAACCCCAAGGGGTCGGGCCGCCGGCACAATTTCGATAGGTGCCGGTAAGCGAAGCGTAGTGCTTGATGAGCTGACGATTGGGTCCAACCTGTAGTGTGGTTGTCCCTCCTTTGCAAAGAGGATCGTAAGGATTTGAACCCACAACTTGTGTTGTAGAATTCGGACTCAGTTCGTGATTGCGAACCAGAATCACCGTGTTTTGGGGACCTGGGAAAGCCGCCATGCCATCGTGACCACCGGGCACAGGGGAACCGTCGCTCATCATTTCGCCCGTTCGTGAAAAAGCCCGATACTGAAACCCACGGGGTAAATCTAACAACTTATTCGGATCGGGTACGAGGGGCCCATATCCTCCTCCAAATACTGATTCACCATTCGCCTTTTTGGTATACAGCGCTTGTAGAGGAGACATCATCAAAGTGCCAGCAGCACTCGCTCCTGCTAAGGTAAAAAACTTTCTTCGTGATAGTTGCATGAGCTTTTCTGGTGAATTAAACAAAGCATACTAAACCTGCATCAAGAGCAAGATAAGGTTGGTTTAACTTCTGATTAAGGTGGTCTCATAGCTGTTTAAAGTCAATCCAGCGGCTCGTAATTGGGCGACCACCTGATTCCAAATAAGACTGTAGGTGCTTTTACTACTGAATAGGAAGGCGCTGTGGTACTGACTGAAATAGTGTCGTTTTTGCGGGAGCCAAAATTAATTGAGCCCGGGGATAATTTTACGAAAATTCCTAATTTTTAAGTTGGCGTTCTGGCGAGCTACAGGCTCGTCACAGGCGACAACCCCGCTTCGGCAGCAGGTGTCGGTCACAAAATGGTAGAATTGATAAAAAATAAGTAGAAAAAAAATCACGCCTAGAAACCCGGTTTCTTAAACAACACCTTCACATCTATAGCAATCCTAAATCATTTGTGAATTTCTTACTCCCTCCCCTTAGTAAGGGGAGGATTGGGGTGGGGTAAAAAAGTTACGACTCCTGCAAGGATTGCTATAAGTCACAAGGCTCTAAGAAAGTAGGTTGGTTGAGGCACTCGTACCCAACGCCATCAATTTGAGATTTTAGATTTTAAATGTTTGCTCCCATCTAAAAACTCAAATCGCCAATCTAAAATATGTTGTTGGTTTCGCTTCACAAGATCCCAACCTACTGGGAAAATGGCGAATGTATTATTAAAAAACCAGGTTTCTAGATACCTAATTACTACCTGTTTTTTTCGGTTAACCGTACTCCAAAATCCACTTTGAGCCGAGAACATTACTGCCACATTTTCGTCAGTGATGTAAATGAAGTCGCGCTCGCTGTACAACGATGAATTACTTAGTTGTGAGAGGTATTAGTGAATTCCATTCATTCCAAATACGCAAAAATTAAGTATAATCTTTTAGTGCTGGTTTAGGGATGTACCAAAATATTGACCGCCCCGTCAAACAGCAGGATAAACGGGCAACTTGTTCGGATTAGTAAAATAGCTAAATGAATAAGCTATTAGGGCATAATGTTGTGAAAGATGGAACAGGGTATGGAACTAAATTTACAGAAATTTTATAGCGCCTGCAATCCCAGCTACACCCTGGCAGTAGCAAATCAACAAGACCGACAATACTATATCGATTTCTCTTCAGTGCGAGGCGGCACAATCGTCGAACAATTGGAGCGCACCATCAGCCGTCTGTCCCCCGATGCACCTACCTGTCAATTATTCACCGGTCACATCGGCTCTGGTAAATCAACAGAATTGCTGCGGCTGCAAGCTCAATTGCAGCAACAAGGATTTCATGTTGTTTACTTTGAGTCGAGTAAAGATTTAGACATGGCAGATGTAGATATCACTGACATTTTGTTGAGCGTTGCTCGTCAGGTGAGCGAAAGCATCGAGAAAATGAAAATCAAGCTGCAACCGACGGGTTTTAAAGCTTTGCTCAAAGGGGTTGCTGATGTTTTTCAAACTCAAATAGACTTGAGCGCTGAAGCTAATGTCCCTGGTTTTGGGGAAATAAATGCCAGCACGGAGGGAGAATTTTCTCTGGCGTTGGGAATTGGCAAAATTACTGCTAAGGCGAAAGATGCTCCGAATCTGCGATCGGAGTTGAGGCAATATTTGGAGCCGCGAACTAACGTAATTTTAGATGCGCTTAATAAGGAGTTGCTGGAGCCGGCTAATCAAGAACTCAAACGCCAAGGGAAACAAGGACTTGTAGTAATTATCGACAATCTCGATCGCATACACCTGTGCGCGAAACCGACGGGGCGGCTTCAGCCGGAATACCTGTTTGTCGATCGCGGTGAACAGTTGGCAAGACTAAATTGCCACGTCGTGTATACAATTCCTTTGGTGCTGATTTTCTCTAACGATTTGGGCCAGTTGACCAATCGATTTGGGGTAGATCCGAAGGTTTTGCCAATGGTGCCGGTGCAGTTGAGCGATGGTTCTGAGTGCTCTGAGGGTGTGGAATTGCTGCGGCAGATGGTTCTGGCGCGGGCTTTTCCGACGGTGCATCCTTCGCAGCGCTATGCTTTGGTAGGCAAAGTTTTCGACTCTGCCGAAACTCTCGATCGCCTGTGTCGAGTCAGCGGCGGTCATGTCCGCAATTTGCTGCAACTACTGTATGGCTGTCTGCAGAAACAAGACCCTCCTCTGTCGCGGGAAACTTTGGAAAATGTGATCATCCAGCGCCGCCACCAGCTTACTTTGGCGATCGAACCGGAGGAGTGGCAATTGCTGCGCCAAGTATCCGCTACCAAAACTGTGAACGGGGAAACTAAATACCAAATCTTGCTGCGTAGTCTCTGGGTGTTTGAATACCGTTACGGCGAGGATTATTGGTTTGATGTCAATCCGATTTTGGCTGACGCCAAAGAGTTTCGGCAAACAGTTGAGAATTGAGAGTTGACAGTTAACAGTTGACGGTTTACAGTCACTCGGCGAGGAAAATCGCTTTTGAACCAACGAATTTCACTGCTAGCCGACGAAAGAATAAGGGCCCAACTGTAGCAGGATCTGGTATGAAATAACAAAACTAAACCGTTAACAGTCAACTCTCAACACTCAACTAACAAAAATGATTAAAGGCACTACTAAACTGCTGGGAGTAATTGGCCATCCTGTCGAACATTCTCTGTCGCCGGCAATGCACAATGCTGCTATTTCCCACTTGGGAGTCGATTTTGTTTACTTGCCGTTTCCAGTAAAACCAGGGGATTTAAAAGCTGCTCTTGCAGGATTTGCTGCGATCGGCGTTCGCGGATTTAGCATCACGATTCCGCACAAACAAGCAATTTTACCGCTGCTGTCGGAAGTTTCCCCGATCGCCCGAGCGATCGGCGCAGTCAATACCGTATACCTGACTGACAAAGGTTGGTGCGGCACAAATACTGACGTTGAAGGCTTTCTCGCGCCGCTGCAAACCCCCCCAACCCCCCCTTACCAAGGGGGGGCTAAAGACCCGACCTCTGGCTTAGAAAGGGGCAATACGGTTGTTGAATTTGATTCGGCTCCTTACGAAACACGGGCTGTTGAATCCTGTCTCCCCCCTTACCAAGGGGGGGCTAGGGGGGGTTCCGATTGGAGTCAGAAAGTAGCGGTCATTTTGGGGAATGGCGGGGCGGCTAGGGCTGTTGTGGCTGGATGCGCTCAATTGGGATGTCCAGAGATTCACGTTGTCGGCCGCAGCGAACAAAATTTAGCGGAATTTCAGCAGAGTTGGGTCAATTCTCCGATGCCCGTGCATAATTTGCAGGTGCATACTTGGGAGAATTTGTCAATGTTAATCTCGCAGGCAGATTTGTTGGTGAACACGACGCCTGTGGGGATGTATCCGCAGGGGGAAAAGTCGCCGGTTGTGGCTGGTGAGCTCGATCGAATTTCAGCAGGGGCGATCGTCTATGATTTAATTTACACCCCTAATCCTACCCAGTTTCTCAAAGATGCGAAGCTTCGGGGAGCGCGAGCTATTGACGGACTCGAAATGCTAGTTCAACAAGGAGCAGCCGCCTTAAAAATTTGGCTGGATAAAGAATCCGTCCCAGTCGATGTGATGCGCCAAGCCTTGCGACAGCATTTAGGTCTAGACTAATGCCATTTCTTCAAAAAGTAGCTGTAGTTTTCAGAATTCCTATAAGTAGGAATTTGAGGCTGAATTCGCGCTAAGCTGAGAATTAAAATATACTTGCCCCGCCATTTATGAAATTTCGAGCTATCAGCCTTTTTTTTGCTACTTGCCTAATCGGAATTTTTAGTTTGGTATTTACTCCACCTGCTTGGGCTCTGACGCAGATTAAACTTTCCGACCTTTCTTATCGCGAATGTCCGGCAGAAATGGGAGAAGGAACAGTCACCAGCGGCAGTTCTATGGAAGCTACCTGCTTTTTGATTACTGGGAAAGCTGAAAATAGCACCGGCAAACCAGTTGTGAATGCCGATATTTTCGGCCGCATTTATGATGCCGACGACAATCCGGTGATGCAAAACCGCACTCGCTTGGGTTCTATAGAAGAAGTTCCTCCCGGAGTTAGCGATTTTCAGCTCAGAATTTCGGTTGCCGCCAATCAACGAACACCTTTGAAGCTCAAGCAATTTAAAGCTACAGGTTTTACTGGCGTGGTTCGCCGCTAACGAAACTCTTTGAGATTTTAGATTGCTGATTTGAGATTTTGGGTTGGCTGCCCGTGAAACCGCGAGGCAGTTTTGGATTGTAGATTTGAGATTTGAGATTGTTGAGTGGCTGGCAATTTCTCATTTCTCATGTACGATGAACTCCCCAGCTTTTCAACCGGGGAGTTCATCTAAAAATCTCAAATCTAAAATTTAGTTGCCTGCAGCTACGTCTGCCAAACAATTTACGCTCGATGCTTAAAAACTTAAGCTTTTCAAACTACAAGGATGTTTGCAAGCTGGTCAAAAGATTGATCAAGAATTCCGAGCCGAACTGAAGTACAAAAAAAGCAATCAGTGGCGAAAAGTCAATCCCTCCCAAGGGGGGGATAATCGATCGGAATAGATTCAGGTAAGGATCTGTTAACTGACTCAAAATCGAAAACGGGGGGTCGTACCAATTGATATTCGGGAACCAGCTTAATAGCACCCGAAAAATCATTAGGGCTACATAGATTTGCAGAAAGGTGGACAGCGTGGTTGCCAAAAGGCCTATGGAATAACTCATATATTCTCGTTGAAGTTTGAGTAAAGTTTACAGACACTTTAACTTAAAGTTTAGCATAGGTGGGGGAGAGGGGTAGCATGAGGCTGTTTACGGGCGGGCTAGAAGAGTAACGGCACAATAAAATTCACTCTTGGCTTCACAGGCCTGAAAGGCCTGTGAAGCGAGAATGGTGCAAGATGTCAGTAGCGCGCATTGATCTGCCCGACTAATCTAAAATCTTAAAAAGGAGTTAGGAGTCTTGAGGGATCGAACCCTCGCTGCCCGGCGCCGGCGCGTTGCCGTTTACGTCGCCGAGTTGCAGCCGCACGTCATCTATTGCCTGATTAAGCTGGGCAATTTTATCTTCTAAACTCAGCCTTGCTACTTCCATGCTGTCGGCTTCGAGTTGGCTGGCTTTCCTCTGGCGGATTTTTCTGGTTTTTGCGTCTGAAGGTTCATTCAGCAAAGCTTCAGCAGCGCGCCGCGACAGCACCGCACCCAAAACTGCACCCACCAAGCCGCCAACTGCAGCTCCGGCAATAAATCCCCCTGTAAAACCCTCTCGATTACTCATAGCTCAACTCAACTACGCGATATTTCCTTGATTTGTTTATTTTGACACTCTACCGGTGAGAAACTGGGAGATTGTTAGTGGTGAGGTAGTAGGCGTTGCCCCATTTGAGGAGGATGGTTGTGGGGTGTCCCGCCTGCTGTGAAAATACACGCCTTCGGGATCAGGGGCCCATCCCCCAAAAAAATCAAAATTATCCCGCAATTATGAAACACCGTCAGGTAAGGCGAGAATTCCGACTTCAGAGTTAAAGCGGATCATTTCCAAAGATCGATCGCCATAAAGATCTTCAATGTGCTCCAAGCAGCACTCGATCGCGAAATCGTTCAATTGGGCCGGCTCAACGCCGTACATTTCCTGAAACACCTCTGAGTCTACCCGACAAAAGCGCGGTCGATCGGCGTAGATTCCGCATTCTCGCGTCGCTCTGTCAAAATTGATACACCAACCGTCCTCTCCGACTAAGCTCAAATAGAGCGCTAATTCGTCTTCAGATAAATACTCGTCTAAGTCTGGGCGCTCTGTTGGGTCGAGGTAACAACAAGCACCGCACTGCTTTACGCAACGCCAAGTAGCCATAGTTTGATTTTAGATTTTAGATTTTAGATTTTAGATTTTAGATTCGGAGCATTATGTGGAAAATGCCAAACTTTAGGAGATTGGGGCTCTTAAAGTATATCAATTGCCAGCGCCGGAGACGGAGATTCCGAAGGGGCGGTTCGATTTTAGATTTTAGATTTTAGATTGGGGGCACTTTCCGGGAAGGGGCATCAAGTCTCTGGTTTCCTGTGACTGAGAGGTCGATCGTAGTTTACATTTTGTTGAATTTTGTAAAGTTCCTTAAAAAATATGGTCGATCGCCCGGTAAAATCAGAAGCGGATTTTCTAATTCAACAATCTAGACTTAATCACTACAGTCAGGAGGACAAATGGACTTTATAACCGATCTTTTCAGTGGTCTGGGTGGTGTAGACTACCAACTCATTGTTCAGGTAGCTTTACTCGCAGCCGTCGTGCTTTCTGGCCCGATCGTGATTTTTCTCTTGGCAGCTAAAGGCGGCGACCTGTAATTATAGCACGCTCCGGGGCGATCGAGAGTTGGGAGTTTTGAGTTTTAAATTATTCAAAATTCACAACGCTCGCTCGCCAATTTTCCATGATGCACGAAATTTTTTATCAAATACCGAGTTATCAAATACCCAGGGCGTGTTTAGCAGTTTGAATCAAATTCTCAAAAAAAGGTAGAGATACATCGACTTCTCTAGCATCTTTGCGGGAGTTACCTAACAAACCGATGTTTTGTCCGGGTGAAACAGCCAGAACTTGCCCTTGAGAGTTGCGAATTCTCAATTCCTCGATCGAGCCTGCAGGAGACAGACTGCAAGAATAAGTGCGATCGCAATAATCAAACTCAACTTTTCCGAACCTCTGTGGCCTGGAAGTAGCAGCATTTGCCGGTAGCCGAACGCCCAACAATTCTAACTCAACCGATGTCTTGCCATTAAAACTATTTTCCCGCAATCGGTAAGCAATATCAACCCGCCGAGGCAAAGGAAAATATTCCCCCCAACGCCAAGCAATCGCCTTCACACTAGCCGATACATTTCCATCTTGAGTTGCAGTTAGTTTAACGTGACCTCCTTTACCAACAATTTTCTGTTCAGTTATGCAAACATTAGGCGTCCAAAATACAGGAGCCTTATTTTCAATCCCGCAAGGTTCCAGAGCATCAATTTGTCGGTAAAGGTCGAGATTAATCTCAGCCAAATCCGCTCGCACATCTACTGAAACCAGCGGCTTGAGATGTTCCGGCTGCAAACATTGATTGGCAAAAATTGACAGTTGATTGCGGAATTGTTCGAGATTATCCGCCGGCATCGAAAAACCGCCCGCCGCTTTGTGTCCGCCAAATTTAGTTAATAAATCCGCGCAAAAATTCAGCCCGTCAAATACATTAAACTCAGGAATTCCCCTCGCCGATCCCCGGACAATTTTATGGGCGACCGTCCCTACAGCCTCGTTTTCGTCAGCCTCATCCTCAAAAGTACCAATAAACACAGGTACGCCGTAGCGTTCCACCAACCGAGAAGCTACAATCCCGATCACCCCGTGGTGCCAACCCGGTTGCACGACAACTAAAACTCGTTCTTGCTGCAAGTCTATTGCCTTTTCCTCGCACCAAGCAATTGCTTCCTGCTCAATTTCCTGGCATAACTCCTGCCTGCGCTGATTGATTTGTTCGCACTGCATCGCATTTTTCAGAGCCAATTCGCGATCGTCCGTAGTCAGCAACTCTATCACAATTTGAGGGTCAGCCAGCCGCCCCACAGCGTTAATCCGGGGCCCAAGCCTAAAACCAATATCTTCTGGCTTTAAGGAATTCTTAGTTTTATTTTGCGAGTTGAGAATTGAGGGACTTTCCGCACTTCCCGGCTGCACTCCCGCCACCTGAATCAAAGCCTGAATACCCGCCAATTGCGAGTGAGGCAACAGCCGCAAACCACGCTTTACCCAGCGCCGATTAACTCCTGTCAAAGGTGCTAAATCCGCAATAGTTCCTAAAGTAAATAACTCCAGCAGCGGATTCACCAACCCGCCCACTTTCTGCAGATCCTGAGCCAAAGTAATCGCCAAAACATAAGCAACGCCTACGCCAGCCAAACCGCGATAGGGTGAAGATTCCGCAATTAATTTCGGGTTGAGAATAGCATCTGCAGGGGGCAGTTTTGGCGGCAAATCGTGGTGGTCTGTAATAATAACTTTGACACCGAGTTCTCGCGCTCTGGCAACGGGGCCGTAGGCTGCAATTCCGTTGTCAACCGTGAGAATGAGAGCGACACCTTCCGAGTGAAATTCTTCTACAATGCGATCGTTAATCCCATAACCTTCTCGCATCCGGCTCGGAATAGCATAATCTACATTCGCGCCCAGAGCTCTCAGAGCTCGCAGCAACAAAGCCGTGCTCGTCATCCCGTCAGCATCGTAATCGCCACAAATCGCAATTTTTTGCCCTCCCGAAATCGCCTCCCGCAACAGTTTGACACTCGCAGCCAAATCGGGAAACTCATCCATTGGCGCGGGTAAAACCAGAGATTCCGGTTCGATAAACCCTTGCACTTCTTTCAGAGAGTCGATGCCCCGGTTAATCAGTACCTGTGCCAGCAAGGGCGACAAACCGATTTCAGCGGCAAACTGTTCGGCTTGCTGTGGTTGAGGCGAATAAATTTGCCACCGTTGGTTTGGCAATCGGTGAAAATGCGGGGGCACAGATGTCGGTAGCTCTTGCACGGAAGCTGAGGTTTAAAGATACATAGTTAATCTTACCGAATTAAGTCACTACGTCAATCAATTGTAGATTGTAGATTTTAGGTTTTAGATTGAGCGTAAAGATGAGTTTTTTGGGTAAAATCCAAAGGTTGTTTGTAGGAAAGCTTTTTTCGGAATCTGTCACCGCACCCAAATAGGGATACAAGCGCTGACAGCAGTCGTGGAGACCAAAAAATTTTAGACCAAAGTTCAAACCTTCGAGATTTATCTGTGGAGTCTATCTAAAATCTCGAATCTCCAATCGACTGGTGGCAGCCGAAGAACTAAGTTTACCCGGCATTTGCACTGCCCGCGCTAGGGCGGGGCTAATTTAATTTAATGAGGAGACTTTCATGAGTGGTGATCGACCACCTTGGTTTAAAATTGCATTACAGGTTCGGGGGTCTGTCATTCCCTCAATTTTGCCCCGCGTTTTGCTGTGCGGTGGCTTTGGAGTTTTTATTTCCCTGCTGCACTTTTTTAAGTTGCCGGTGTCCATGCCCATTTTGTCGAGTATTGTACCGAGTATTGTCCTGGGTTTACTGTTAGTTTTTCGGACAAATACAGCCTACGAAAGATTTTGGGAAGGTCGAAAAATGTGGGGAACTTTAGTCAACAACGTCCGCAATTTGGCGCGCCAAATCTGGGTAGCCATTGAGGAAAAAGACCCGCAGGATATAGATCTAAAAAAGTCAGCCCTGCGCCTGTTACCTGCCTTTGCAGTGGCGATGAAACTGCACTTGCGGCAACAATCAGTCAATCCAGAGTTGGAACCGTTAATGTCCCCAGCGCAGTACCACAAGCTCAAATCAATGAATAATCCGCCCCTAGAAATTGCCTTTTGGATTGAGGATTATATGCACGAGCAGTACGAGCGCAATTGCGTGGATGTTTATCAGTTAACTGGTATGAATGAGTTGCTAAACTCTATGATTGATGTATTAGGCGGCTGCGAGCGGATTTTGAAGACGCCTATCCCTTTGGCTTACGCAATTCACCTCAAACAGCTATTGTTGCTTTACTGTTTGGCACTGCCCTTTCAAATGGTGAAAGATTTGAGTTGGGGAACCGGCGCAGTTGTGGCTTTAATTAGTTTTACTTTGTTCGGCATCGAAGAAATCGGCATTGAAATAGAAAATCCCTTCGGACACGATGCCAATGATTTGCCTTTGGACAATATTTGTGCTGCCATGCAGCGCAACATCGAAGATTTAATTTCTTTATCTCCTAGCGTTCACGAACACGTGAAAGATAAGTAAAGTCATTCGATTTTAGATTTTAGATTTTAGATTTTAGATGGGTAGATAAAATCTAAAATCTAAAAGCTTGGGGTTAATTTTTAACAATAAACCGCATTAACCCAGCCAATACTAACAATACAGGTGTCAGCCAATCTCCCCAGCGCACGTACAAAGTCCGAGTTTGCCGCCGATAAATAGTAGCATCCCGGACTTCATAGGTATTAATTCCCGACTTCCAAACCGTCTCGCCGCGAGGATTTACAAAAGCAGAGTAACCCGTATTAGTTGCGATAGCTGCCCATCTATCCGTCTCAATTGCTCGCATTACATCGAGAGCATGATGTTGATCCAACATGGGCGGTTTGTAATGGGCATTGTTGGAAGCTGTGATCATAAATTCGCCTCCATTCGCCGCCTGATATCGGAAATTTTCCGCAAACGCCGAATCGTAACAAATTCCGACAATGGCGCGCCCAAAGGGCGTATCAAACAATTGTTGAGAATTGCCGGGCACTAAATGAGCATCTAAGGGAGAAAGCCGATTAATAATTCCGCCTAAGATTTCGTAAAAAGGGATATATTCGCCTAAAGGCACTAGCTTTAGTTTATCGTAGCGGCCGACAATTTCTCCAGTGCGATCGATCGCCAATAAGCTGTTAGTGATACTATTCTCTTGCTGTCCGAATCCTCCAACCCAAGCCACAACGCCGCGTTCGAGAATAGCTTGGTAAAAAGAAAGAGTAGAACGTTGATACTCGTTTGTCCAGATAAAAGGTAAAGCCGTCTCTGGAATTAACACAGCATCAACTTTCGTATCTGCTAACTGTTTGTATCCAGTTGTGTAACCTTCCAAAGCGCGCCCCCAGCCCCCTGAATCAAACTTAATCTCGTTAGGAATATTGCCTTGAATAATGCCAATCTTTAAAGCGCTTGCAGGTTCTTGATTTAAAGGGCGGTTGTATAAGCTCCATCCTGCAATATGCAAAACTAAACACAAACTAGCAGGCAAAATATAAGCAATCCAATTATTCCTTCTTCCTTCTTCCTTCTTGTTTTTTACTTCAATAAAAGCTTCGGCGATTAAGCCATTTACTGCTACAAGAGCGGCTGTTACTGCGCTGGGCCCGGAGAGTTGACCGAGGTGTAATATTGCTAAGTTGTGTGGGCTTTGCGTATATGATAGGGATGTCCACCACAGCGAACCTGTACTCCAAATACTTTCTAAGGCGCACCACAAAGCTGTGCCAATTAAAACGCGAGTTAATGCTAAAAATTGAGCTTTATCCCCCCCAGCCCCCCCTTGTAAAGGGGGGGAGTTAAGAATAAGAATAGGATTTTTGCCTGGTAAAGTGAGGGAGTTGACAATTACAAATAGCCACGCCCAAACGGTGACTAAGGCGGCTCCCCAGAGGGTGATGAATGCCCAGCAAAAAAGTGCGATCGCCAAACTCGGCCACCAAGGAACTCCCAACCAAGTCATCGGGTGAATTCCCATAATCCAAGATAAAGCTAATCCGTGATAGCCAATTCCCCAGAGTGAAGGAAGAAGGAAGTTCGGCAACGGATTCTGTAACGGATGTAACGGATGGATGTTGAGGAAAGAAGGAAGAAAGAGAAATTTTTGTTTTTGTTCTTCTATTTTTGGCTTTTCATAACTAACAACCAAAATCCACAGGGGAGCTAATGCTACCCAAGCCAATAGCCAAGCATTTACTGGTGCGGTTGTCAATGCCATCAAAATGCCGCTGAAAAATGCGATCGCCCAGGCTAATGTTTTGGATTTATGAACCACGAGTTTTTCAAATTTGTGCCTGTTAAATATCGCCACTTTGATGATTGCCAAAAATAATAATTCCTAATTAATATATCAGATTAATCCGGAAGAAGGAAGCTGGGCAACGCGCAGGGTATGGGATTTAACGGATTTAACAGAAAAAAATCTCTCAAATTCTACTTGCCAAAACAAAAAGCGCCCCTATTTCTAGGAGCGCTTTTTGTTAAATCAAAAGCTAAATTTAGCCGTTGATAGAAGGAGCAACCAAAGCTACGGGAGTTGTTTCACCAGCAGCCAAGTCGAGAGGGAAGTTGTGAGCATTGCGCTCGTGCATTACTTCCATACCCAAGTTAGCGCGGTTGATCACATCAGCCCAAGTGTTGATGACGCGACCTTGCGAGTCGATAACCGATTGGTTGAAGTTGAAACCGTTCAAGTTAAACGCCATCGTGGAAATACCCAAAGAGGTAAACCAGATACCGACAACGGGCCATGCACCTAATAAGAAGTGCAAAGAACGGCTGTTGTTAAAGCTCGCGTATTGGAAGATTAACCGACCGAAGTAGCCGTGGGCTGCAACGATGTTGTAGGTTTCTTCTTCTTGACCGAATTTGTAACCGTAGTTCAAAGATTCAGTTTCGGTTGTTTCACGAACCAAAGAAGATGTTACCAAGGAACCGTGCATGGCGGAGAACAGAGCACCGCCGAAGACACCAGCAACTCCCAACATATGGAAGGGGTGCATCAGGATGTTGTGCTCGGCTTGAAACACGATCATGAAGTTGAATGTGCCGGAGATACCCAAGGGCATACCGTCAGAAAAGCTGCCTTGTCCGATCGGGTAAATCAAGAATACTGCGGTGGCTGCTGCAACTGGTGCAGAGTAAGCGACGCAGATCCAAGGACGCATACCTAAGCGGTAGGACAGTTCCCATTCACGACCCATGTAGCAGAAAATGCCAATCAGGAAGTGAAAAACTACCAATTGGTAGGGGCCGCCGTTGTACAACCATTCATCGAGGGAAGCAGCTTCCCAGATGGGGTAGAAGTGAAGCCCGATCGCATTCGATGAAGGAACAACAGCACCAGTAATGATGTTGTTGCCGTACATTAAGGAACCAGCAACTGGTTCGCGGATGCCGTCGATGTCCACTGGAGGAGCAGCGATGAAGGCGATGATGTAGCAGATGGTGGCGCTGAGCAAGGTGGGAATCATCAAGACGCCGAACCAACCCACATAAATGCGGTTTTCGGTGCTAGTTACCCACTCGCAGAACCGTTCCCAAACGTTGCCGCTTTCGCGACGCTGTACGGTTGTTGTCATTTGGTTTATGATTGCTTAATTGAATTTTCAAGGTTCGTTGTGGGGATGCCCCACGCTTATATTAGTAACACCATTCACTCTAGTTTGCCAAGGGATTACTGCTGACAATTTAAACATTTTACAAACTTTTACAATAACTTGATATTTCGTAAATATTTGTAGTTTTTTACAAAGTAAAATTACAGATTCAACGGGTTACATACAGCGACCACAAGAACAGAATCTATTGCCTGTAGCTTGGTTCAGCAGTTCAAACACATTATTTTTGTTCAGGTCGATTCTCTTTGTACTTAAATATTTCTTAATTAGGTCGTGAAGAGATGATTTTTAATATTTATTCACATATAACAGGTGGATTCTGCGAGGGTAAATTTGTATCGGGAGAATACTGAAAACCAGGTTTATCGTGCGATCGGGCTGCATTCTCAATAATCTCCAATCAACCGGGTTTATTGACGAAAAAAGAAACCCGGTTTCTGAAGCGCTGGGCAATAGAAATCAACAGGGTTTCTGAGGATGAGTCCGCAAGTTCGGCGTAAAAATTAGTCTTTAGCCTGGGGGCCAGTTCATCTGCCGTCCGCCGAGAATGTGAAGGTGCAGGTGGTCTACAGTTTGGCCACCGTCGCTCCCGCTATTAATGACGACGCGATAGCCGTTGCTAAGTCCGAGTTGTTCTGCTACCCGCTTGACAGTCAGCAGCAAGTGTCCCATGAGAGCATGATCTTCCGACTCGGCATCGGCTAATTTGGCAATAGGCTGTTTGGGAATGACGAGGATGTGGACGGGTGCTTGCGGATGGATATCTCTGAACGCGAGGGCCAAGTCGTCCTCATAAACGATGTCTGCGGGAATTTCTTTGCGGATGATTTTGCTGAAAAGCGTTTCTTGAGTTGTCATGAGTGTTAACGAAGTTCGGCAACGAGCAATGTACGGGATGTAATTGATGTAACGGATGTAACGGATGTAACGGATGTCGGGAAGAGGGAAGAGGGAAGACCCAGCAGGAGAGAAGGAAGATGAGAAAAAGAAGAGGCAAGGAAAAGTTTTTCTTGCCTCTTCCGATATTCATTAGTCATTGTTAATCATAATAGATGATGAATCAAGGACAGGCAAATTAAGGATAAAGAAAAATGCTTGCTAGGGTGTGGAGTGCATCGATCGTTGGAATTGACGCGGTAAAGGTTGGTGTTGAGGCTGATGTGTCGGGGGGGCTACCGAAAATTGTGGTTGTGGGGTTGCCAGATTCTGCGGTGCAAGAAGCTAAAGAAAGAGTTAAGGCTACGCTAAAAAATTCGGGATATGGTTTTCCGATGCGGAGTATTGTGATTAATTTGACTCCGGCGGATTTGCGGAAGGAGGGGCCGAGTTTTGATTTGCCGATCGCCATTGGCATTTTAGCAGCATCGGAACAAGTCAGCGCTGAACTTTTGGGAGATTATTTGTTTTTAGGGGAACTTTCTTTAGATGGGAGTTTGCGGCCTGTGGCTGGGGTTTTGCCGATCGCCGCTGCTGCTCAAAAAATGGGTATTTCAGGGTTGGTTGTACCGGCTGGTAACGCGCAAGAAGCGGCTTTGGTGCACGGAATATCTGTTTATGGTTTTGAGAATATTTTTGCAGTTACTGATTTTTTGAACAATCCTGAAGCTTATTCGCCTGTAGAAGTAAACGGTCGAGAAGAGTTAGCAAAAACGCGGTTTCCGGGTTTAGATTTAAAGGATGTAAAGGGGCAAAATCACGCGCGGCGGGCTTTGGAAATTGCGGCTGCGGGGGGACACAATTTAATTTTTGTGGGGCCGCCAGGGAGCGGTAAGACTATGTTGGCGAGGCGTTTGCCGGGTATTTTGCCGCCGCTGACTTTTGATGAAGCTTTGGATGTAACTCAGATTCATTCGGTGGCGGGGTTGTTGAAGGATAAGGGAAGCTTGGTGGGCGATCGGCCTTTTCGCAGTCCTCACCATTCGGCATCTGGCCCTTCTTTGGTAGGTGGCGGCAGTTTTCCGCGTCCGGGTGAAATTTCTTTAGCACATCGTGGCATTCTTTTTTTGGATGAATTAACTGAGTTTAAAAGAGATGTTTTGGAGTTTTTGCGACAACCGCTGGAAGATGGTTATGTGACGATTTCTAGAACTAGACAATCGGTGATGTTTCCGGCTCAATTTACATTAGTGGCAAGTACGAATCCTTGCGCTTGCGGTTATTACGGCGATTCGCTCCAACAGTGTACTTGTTCGCCGCAAAAGAGGGAGCAATATTGGGCAAAACTTTCGGGGCCTTTGATGGATCGGATTGATTTGCAAGTGGCAGTTAATCGTTTGAAACCCGAAGAAATTACGCGACAGCCGACGGGGGAAGAGTCGGAACCGGTGCGGGTGAGGGTGCAGCGGGCGCGAGAGCTCGCAACTCGCCGTTTTCAGTCGGAATCTAGTTTGCGCTGTAATGCGGAAATGCAAAGCAGCCATATTAACAAATGGTGTCAGTTGGATGAGGCTTCTCGGAATTTATTGGAGATGGCGATTCGGAAGTTGGGGCTGTCGGCGAGGGCTAGCGATCGCATTTTGAAGGTTGCTAGAACTATTGCTGATTTGTCGGGGGATGAAAGCTTGAAAACGAATCATGTGGGGGAGGCGGTGCAGTATCGGACGCTCGATCGGATGCAGTAAGTCAGCAACGGCTCAAAAGACACAATAACCCGAGCCCCGACTTCTTAAAGAAGTTAGGGATCTAACAGTTGATTCGGCGATTTAAATCATTTCTAAACCTACGAAGTCCCAGCAGAGGGGGACTAAGGGGTTAAGGGCGTATTTAAGCTCGATTGATGTTGTCCAATTATTTAATTGAGCCAGTGAAACGCCCCGATGTTCCTATGTTTATTGTCTGATTGTGTGCTGCATGGTGCCAGGATCACTGGTGACAGTTGCGTAAGTTCTGTTAGTGTTATATTGGGGGAAGCGACAGCAAACCAAGGCAGCAGTTAAAGTGGCGATCGAGGAAGCTTTAGACCAAATGCCCGAAAGCTAATCAACAGAAGTGTATCAGCGCAAATATCAAGAGTTTTATCAGCACGTCTACGAATCTTATTCTGAGGCCACACGCAGTATCTATACCACCGCAGCTTGAAGCTGGTGTCAATGCCACCCACCCCCAGCTTTTGTCAAAAATCCCTCATAATTTCATCAAAAATTAATCAATTTTTTACCCACTTTTTGTCATTTTTACTGTAATTTATGATACCGATCACCCAAGTTGCGCGAATCTTCACAACGGCAGAATTTTTAATATTTAATTTCCCGCTCTCGCTCTCCCTCGCTCTCCCTCCCTCTTCCTCCCTCTTCCTCTTTCCCTGGCCCCCTCTCCCTGTATCACCCTAAAATTTAAGATTTTTGAGTGACGAATCATGGCACGATCGCAGCGCGTTTTGATACCATGCAATCAAGCGCAAGACAATCAGGGAATGCACTGGAGGTGTGTAAATGGAGCTTTTGGCAGAACAAAAACGGTGCTTGGATTGCTTGGTAAGCTCGATCGAGCAATTGGGAGGTCGAGTAGACATTCCAAAGCTGGAGCAGATAGCTGAGCTAATCATTCAAACGATGAGAGGGCCTTGGCGCTACTTTCACACGTCGGAACACATTTTTGAGGTCGGGGGGTCAGTCGATCCGATCGAGGTGCTGGCTGCGCTGTTTCACGACCTCGTGTACGTGCAAGTCGATCAGGGCGTTAGTTTCAATATTAGCAGCGCCCTTTGTCCTTTTGTCAAAGAGGTGCGATCGCAGTTAGTTATTAGAGATGAAACTGAACTGCCCGACGATGCCATGTATCACCTAGTGGCCTCAGTCTTTGGGTTTATTCCCGGCAAGACTCTCTCTCCGTTTGCCGGCCAAAACGAATTTTTGAGTGCCGTTATTGCTGCCAAATCTTTGGAGCCTTTTTTGCCAGCTAGTACGATCGCTGAGATAACAGCTTGCATTGAGGCTACTATTCCTTTCCGCCCGGTTTCGCCCAGTGGTTTGAGCGCGATCGAACTTTTGCACGAGCGTTTGGTAAGTATAAATCGCGATTTTAACTTTGGATGGAGCAATGGCCAAACCGTAGAAATTGTCAAGCGTGCTGTCAGGTTAGCAAATAGAGATGTCGAAAATTTTGCCTCTCGAAATTCCTCTAATTTCTTAGACAATACCTGGAATTTGATGCCAGAAACCAACCACGAGTTGACCAATGTTAATTCCTATACTGTTGCCGGATATCGCAGGTCTCTGCAAAAAATGGAAGGATTTTTGAACTTCCTCAAACCCGAACTGGTTTTCCAGCAGTTTAGGCAAGAGCCGGACGATGAAACCTACGCTAACCTGATTGCCCGAACTCGCAAAAATATCGAAGTTGCTAAACTTTATCTGGGGGTCAAGCTAATTACCATCGCCATTTTAGAAGCTCTTTCCTATCGTTTGGGGCGCGATATTCCGCTTTCAACTATGATGGGAGAATTACGCACACCAGGATTTAAAACCTCGGTTTTGGAGGATTACTTGCCCAACCGACAGAGCGCCTACCCCTTAGACAGTCAGTTGCAAAGAGAAGTGTTAGACCTGCTAGAAATAGGACGCAATCAAGAATCGCGCTATGATATTAAAAACTCCCCGGTTTCTACGTTTATTATCAAATCTATCGGCTTTGCTGAAACAGAAAACTTTTTGAAGAAAGCTCAAGAGTTTTTTGCAGATCCTACTTCCTCGGAAGAGTTTCTCTCTTGCTGCGCTCCCGATGTCATCGAGACCATCTCCTCCGGCGTGATGAAACTCTTTGACAGCAGGAAGACGGCTTTAGGGAAAGTTAAATTAGTTCACCAAACTGTTTCTTAGGATAGGTTGGCACAATCTTAAAACGTTTTCCATCGCACAAACCCGGTTTCTTGAGTTCAGCCACAATGTCCGGTTAGTCTGAGATGTTGCACCATTCTCAATAACCGGATCTGGGACCTGTTCCACAAAGAATTAGTTTTCTTTTGGGGAGTAGGGGTTGGGCAGGAGATCCCGCCTATAGCAGGCTTATTGATAATGGTGCAAGATTTCAGTTTAAACCATAAAAAAAAGTCCTCTTTAACTCAGATGTTGCACCATTTTCAATTAGCCTGTTCTTGAGAATGGTGCCAGATATCACCTTTAAAGGACTTTAGCTATCAGTCTGAGGTTTGAACCTCTGGCGGACTAATTCGACATCCAACTTCTATTGTGGTGAACCAGTCGCACCCTCTGCGCCGGAGTTGCTCTCAGGTACAGCGGTATCCGTAGGATTAGAATCGCTCCGGCTTTCGGTATTAGTTTCGCCGCTCGTACCTGCTCCAGGAGCGCCCTCATCTTGAGTTGGAGATGGAGTAGCTGAACTCTCAGGTGCTGGAGTTGATGGAGTGGAATCTGGCTCATTCTGCGGAGTCGGAACCGTAGTATTGGTATTATTTGACGACGAAGATGGAGACGGCGCTGCTTCCTGAGCGGGTGCATCTTGCTGCTGTGAATTTGGAATTGTAATATTGATATTGGGAGCCGGACTTGCTTGAGGAGCGGGATTTGCCTGTTGAGCTGGACTTGGTTGAGGAGCGGGATTTGCCTTTTGAACAGGAGATGGTTGAACCGGAACCGGAACAATCTTTTGAATGATCGTTTTTTCTCTCTCTATAGTCCGAGTCGGAGCTGGTGTTGCTGAAGGCTGATTCGCTTTCGGTACAACAATCACAGGAGCAGCAGTAGGAGTAGGAGCCTCCTCACCCCGATTGAAGTAATATACACTGCCCAGAACTAAGCCTGTCAAAGAAGCAAGAAGAATCCCTAACAGTAACCCGCGACCAGCATTCTGGTTGTCGCGGACTTCTTGGACTCCCAGTTGGCGGTGGTTTTCCGCCATTTCACCCTGTACATAACCTTGGTGATGAGCTGCTTCTTTAGAAGGCTTCCCCGTTGTACTCGGAACACTTGTAGTAGTTCGCGTTGTACTGACGTGACCGTTAGTTGCATCAGTGTGAACTTCTTGATGAATTTCACGGCTAGAGCTATTTTCTTCGTTAGGTTTCATAATTATCTTCGCCACAACTATTCAAAAAATATTTGTCTGTAGGAGATGCTCTGGTTTGAAAACTTGAGCTAAGCTGTTGAGCATTTAAATCGCTTATTTCGATTTACTGTCAAGATTCAAGTGTAAGCGTTGGGTGTTTTGCTCATGAGTTTAAATGCTTAACAGCTTTCGGCTTAGGGAGTTTAGAGAACTTTTGGTTTTTCCTTCATTTGTATCCAATCTAACTCGTTAAGGTATTAACCAGGCTCTACCCGCAGAGTGATTCCCAAGTCCCCAAAGGCATAGGATTAGCCGGACTTCAACAAAGAATGTCGGCTAAATGAGTTATTTATAATGCTTGCTGTGCAAGCATCATAGAACTCCTAAATTAGTCGTAATTTTTTACGACTCATTTAGGAGTTCTATATTTATAAAGCCCGTTTGTGATTGAAATGTGTTTAAGTCCGGTTAGATAGCCACAATTAAGTTTTTAGTAACAAAGACAAGTTTTTTCTCATCTATCAAGAGAGGATAGTCGTACTCACTACCAACAAGCTTTATTACGGGATATTAACCGGACAGGAGCCTTACTAACAACTGAATTTTTTTATTCTGTTCTTTCAATGATGATGGTCATGTGAGCTACTAATGCACCTATCGCTCCTACTGCTGCAATGACTGGAAACAATGCCGCACCGATGACTCCACCGACTACTCCCACCGTCAGAGGAACTTCTACTAAGATCCGTCCCTCTTCATTTTTGATAATGATGCGGCGGATATTTCCTTCGTGAATCAATTCTTTAACTTTAGTAACCAAATCGTCGCCATTAATTTTTACCTCCTCGACGCTAACTTTTTCCTGAGTATAAGCAGGGGTTTCTAAAGGAGTCGTTTCAAAATTAACGTCAGCAACTTTTTGGGCAGAAACTTTTTCAGATACAGGTATTGATTCCAGCTCTCTTGTCCCAACTGGTTCTTGTGCGCGATCTGTAGGTGTGTCCATTTTTTGTTTTCCTTTTAGGTAAAAGTATTTTTGTATAGAATTATATTGAAATATAACACGCAACCTTTTTTGAATCAATCATTCTTTTGGGTGATCTTGCTGCTGCAGTCGTGATTTTCTGAAGGTATGATGATCAAAATTCTCTCACTCTCTCGCTTGTGGGCTTATCCCATCTGTCCCTATCTCCCTGTGCCGTTTAGTTAACTGTCTGCTTCTGGCCCTCGCACCGCCTAACCATTGAAAAAATTTGAATCCAGACAACGAAAGGATGAGAGCGACTTTCACACTCTCTGAGCCTCAGACTCAACAGGTGTACAGGTTGAAATACTGACATTGTACTGAAAGTACGATCGTCCCGCCGTGTATACAGTTACCACCTCTCGTTCGGGAAACCCCACATGGAAACCGTCGTTTACTTTCCTCAAATGTCAATTCAATTTAGCTCAGTGCGATCGCCAAATCAAACCCGCCCCCCCAAGGTTCCTCAAATCAACATCTTAGAGTTTCTAATGAGAATTGCCTAAAATCAAGGGGGAGGAGAAGTAATAATGCTCGAAATATTATCGCAACCAAACCAACTTCCTCAAAGTGAAGTGGAGGTTGGATAAATGTCGGGTAAAATACAATTATTTCATTGTGCTTCCTCTTGATTCTCCGTCTCCTATTTTCCAGCAATCGCATTTAAATATCAAGTTGGTGGCCCGACGGTACTTTTCGGGAAACTTTTAAGGCACATCAAGCGGATGTGTGGAATGTGAGTTTTAGTTGCGATCGCACAACTTTAGCATCTGCCGGGAAAATTTTCCTCGGTGAAGCTTTGGAGTGTCGATGCGGCTAAAGTATAAGCTGCCGAACTTGACAAATTGCTGGTCATCGGCTCTCCCTGGCTCGGAGACTACCTACAATATACAATCCCTGGGTTGAGTGCGATCGGCATTTGTGCAAAAAAACTGACAATTGAGATTTATTAGCAATTGCCGGAAACCTGTTTCGCCTGAATTTTAAAATCGGGCTATCTGTTGCGGATTTGTCGCTATTCTTGTCTTATTGTAATATAATTTTACGCAAGGGGTAATACGAAATGTACTGCCACAGGTCGCAGATGTCTATCAATCTGAACCAAATTAATGTCATCAAACATTAAAAATAGTTATGACTGTTATATTCCGATTAGTAAAATCTTGGATATATAAAATTCAATACATAGTCAGGTTTCAAAGGGGTGTCTGCTGTTAAATCACTCTAACCTGGAATATCGTTTCGGGGGACACCAGCATGATTTAAGGAAAAAAAAATCCTGCTGAATTAACTGGATTCCAGGGAGCAGAGGGAAGTTGATAACTAAGCTATAAAAAGAGTTAAAAACGCTGTCTAAATAGTAGGCAAGACTCCAGCACCCAACCGCAACTGCCAATTACCAAAGGAGGGAGCAGTGTATGAAACTGACGGGTTGAGTCCCCAGAAATCGCCGCTTGGTTTGCGATCGACTCTACAGGAATTAACTCTGTACGACTTTCTCCTAGAATCTGAGTGTCCGGGGAACGAAGTTGCTAAAATTTTTCAAGCAAACCCTTTAGTTCCCGGCATCATCATCACTCAGCAAGGAAAGTTTATAGGGATGATTTCGCGGCGGCGTTATTTTGAACACATGAGCCGCCCCTACAGTTTGGAGTTATTTTCTCAACAGCCTTTGTTCATACTCTACCGCTTTACTCAGACTGATATGTTGGTTCTCGATCGCGAAACCTCAATTATGACGGCAGTGCGGCAGTCTTTGGAGCGATCGCCCGAACTAATCCACGAACCAATTGTAGTACAAGTAGAACCAGAAATTTACAAACTTTTAGACGTACACCAACTGCTGCTTTCTCAGTTGCAAATTCACGAGTTATCAACCGTGGCTATGCGCGAGTCGCAAGCGCAATTGAGACATCAAGCCCAACAGCTCGAACTTGCCCTGCTGGAACTTCAGCGCACTCAAACTCAACTAATTCAAACAGAGAAAATGTCTTCTTTGGGGCAGTTAGTAGCAGGAGTAGCTCACGAAATCAACAATCCGATCGGCTTTATTTATAGCAATTTGCACCACGCTAAAGAGTACACGCAAGGTTTAATGCGGATGCTCGACATCTACCGACAGCACTGTCCCGAACCCATCGCAGCAATTGAAGCGGAAGCCGAAAAAATCGAACTCGATTATTTGCTAGAAGACTTGCCGAAAGTCTTAAATTCTATGCAGCAAGGTGCAGAAAGAGTGCGCGACATCGTTTTGTCGCTGCGGAATTTTTGCAGATTAGACGAAGCTGAAATGAAGCAGGTCAACATTCACGACGGTATCAACAACACGATTATGCTGTTGCAAAGCCAGCTTAAAGGGAAACCGGGGCAGGAGGCGATCGAAATTCACAAAGAATACAGCGACTTGCCGCTGGTGCAGTGCTATCCCGGACAGCTCAATCAGGTATTTATGAATATTTTACTTAATGCAATTTACGCTCTGGTTGAGTCTCATAAATACGAAAATGTCGATAAAAAAAACCCTCAAAATTGCCACTTAGGCGACCAAAATCAGTCTTGTACAACGACTCAATCCTCACTTCCTAAGTCTAGCCGCCTGATTCCTACGATTCGGATTCGCACGGAGTTAATTGAGAAAAAAAAGGTAATAATTAAAATTTCTGACAACGGCCCGGGGATGACAGAAGATGTTCGCAAGCGGTTGTTTGACCCTTTCTTTACTACTAAGCCTGTCGGCCAAGGAACGGGTTTAGGACTGTCGATTAGCTATGAAATTGTTGTCAACCAACACGGCGGGGGATTGAAGTGCTTTTCGGAACCGGGCAAAGGAGCAGAATTTGCGATAGAAATTCCACTTCAACAGTCTTCCCTAGCACATATTTTGCCTCGCTTTGCGTGATAGAACAGAAGGAAGATGGAAGATGGAAGAAGCAATATAAACTTAGGGACTCGGCTGTTGAAACCGCAGGGTAGACGCATCTTAACTTTAACCCCAAATATGCTACAGTTAGAGCCGACTAATTTTCTATGTAGTTTCTTGTAGTGTGGTGGTGCTAAGTAGTTATACAGAATTAATTACACAAATACATAGTAGAATGATAAGCTGTTGTGCATCTAATTTGAGAGTCAATTTTTCTACAATTATTGTGGAACGGGCATCCTGCCCGTCTCTGGATTCAATTTAAATGCGTAAAAGCTTATTCCAGGCAAAATTATGAGTTAATTACAATTTCATATAATGTTTATCAGGGAAATAAATCCTCTTTAGTCTAAGTTGCTAGAGCGAATTTATCGCCAAAGCAGACATCATCAGGTACGTCACGCGAGCACATTGCCTCATATTAGCTTCGCAAGGAGTAAAAAAAATAGAGTGGATGAATATTTTTAAAATAACTTATAAGACCTTCTATAACTGGTTCAATCGGTAGGAAGTAGAGGGAATAGTAGGAATTTATAATAAACCAGGAAGAGGTTCTAAGCCACTATTTAACGCTTCGCAAAAAGCCCAAATTAAAGAGTGGGCTAAACAAGAACCAAGGCAATTAAAAACGGTTAGCCAAAAAGTTCAAGAGGCCTGGGGCATAAGTCCTAGTCCAAACACAATTCAAAGAATACTAAAAAATCTGAAGATGAGTTGGCATCTCCTTCGTAAAGAAATGGCAGGAAAGCATTTCTCCCAGGAAGATCAAGATAAAAAAGCACAATTAGAAGAATTAAAGCGATTGGATGATGAGGGTCAAATTGATTTATATTACTTGGATGAAATGGGATTTTCTTTGATTCCTTGTGTTCCCTAGGGTTGGCAGGATATCGGAGAATATTTAACAATTCCTAGTCGTCGTAGTCAGCGAATGAATGTACTAGGGCGTCGGTTCAGTATTAGGAGTTGACAAAACAAACTGAAAATGATAGGTGAATTGAAAAGCCTGTTAAATTC
>NZ_JAUBSD010000101.1:0-27000 GCF_036704575.1 Microcoleus sp. K5-D4 | reverse complement strand
TCAGATTTCACTCACTTTTTCACTTCTCTGTTTTATTGCGATCGTATCCCTCTTTAAAAACTGTCCGAAGTATTGATAAGTCATGACTCCTAGTTATGAAATTGCCTTGTATGTAATTGCCTTTAATTGATTGGCTATAGTTACCAGAACCCATATAAATGTTGTGATCGTTCGCCATATCTATGTTTCCTTGAATTTGATAGATGTGAATAGAGAATTAAGGAGTATTATTCTTAATTCCTAAATTTTTTTACCCATTATATCCATAATTTTTGTCATAGTCAATAGTAAGGAATAATTATAATACTTTGAGTTTTTTCTCTTTGCAGCTTTAACGGCAGGATGGCTCAAGTTTTCAGGAATTTGATTGCGTTCAATATAAGTATTTATGGCGTTGTTGATTTACTGTATAAAACGTTAAATATGCCCGTCATAGAAACCAGTATCCACAAAGCTTTTGGATTTTAAAGTTATTTTTTTCATACCCTGATTAAGCAACGCCGTATTTATTTATTCTTCGTTATCTAAATAAAAGCTCAGCGCCTCAAAAATTTGAACTAATTTCAGGTGAGGTAAGTGCATAGGGATTTCTTCAGGAGTAATACCCAAACGCCACAATTCCACGATCACGCGAACGGAAGTCCTCGTTCCTACGATAATTGGTTCGCCTTGCAAGATTTCAGGATGACGTGTGACATAACGCGAAACAGCTTGATAAGCGTTTTGTGACATAATTGTGTTGTATTCGTAAGGAGTACACAAAAGGCGTTAGTAAGTTTCTTGGCGGGAATGTACTAACGCCTTTTTCATTAAAATTCCAGAAAACATCACAACAATTGTCAATTGTCAATCCTCAACGCTAAATTTTAACGGTTATCTTATCTGAAGCTTTTATCGGCTATGGATTTGAGGGTTTTAGCAAGTGTTGAATTGTTTGTAAAAGTGATAGATTTGTGATTTTTAACCGCAGATGAACGCGGATAAACGCGGATGAAAGAAAGATAAACTGAGAATGAGTTAAGTGGCGATCACACTTGATCGCACATCACAAAATCACTCTTTTGTCAATACAAATACGCTGTCTTTATTCCCCCGTCCAATCCGCAAATCCTTATCCAAATAAGTAATATCCAGCCATCCCTGCTGTTCGCGAGTATCCAGGCCGAAATCTACAGCAGCGAACTTTTTACCCGACTCAATCTCATCGATAAACTTCCCCGGAGATTCATAGCCAATCAACCTGCTTAAACCTACTATAGACCGCTCAAACTTCACCTGCACTCGCCGTTCCGAAGTTGGCTCAAATCTTGCGGCTACACTGACAATTCCTTCCAAATAAGGCAAGCCGTAAAGTTCGCCAATGTTGTAAATTTTAGATTCTTTGACACGGATAGATTGATAAATTTGACCCAATTTTACCAATGGAAAACTGTCAAGATTCAGCAGTTCGCGACTGGTGGTGTACAATAACCGCCAATCACCATTTAAAAGCTCTGCAGCTTCGACAGGCCGTGATGTGGGGTTGTAATCTTCCAATTGGGCGATCGCACTTAAAATCGCTTGTTTGTCGCTGGGAGTCGCCAGCAAACCGCGATTCTTACCAGCAATGATCTCTAATAGTGCAGATTTTCTAAGCATGATTTTTTAAGAAGGAAGAACAGGGATTTTGGCACGAATACACGGATTAATTATCGAACGTCAGGCAAAATTCAGACCGCTTTTTTCTGCAGTCTCAAGCGAGAGGGACGAAATTTTGTGTAGTAGCAATTTTAATCGCCGAGTCCGCAGAGTATTAACAACTAATAACTAAGATACCAAATTTCACCAGATAGAGCAGAGTCCGATACAGGGCTGCTAATTCTTGGTCGTTTTTGGTATAACGCCTGAGAACTTCTCCAACGCTGACAGCACCCTTTTGCTCGATCGCATCCAATATCTCCATCTGAATGTTAACAGAGATTCTTCTGTCTTGACCAAAGCTGGTAAACCAAATTGTTTGCAACTCTCTCAGAAGTTCTGATGTGGCGATCGCACCCAGACTCAGCATCATCTCATTGCTTAAACTTCTAGTCGCATAATTACCTAATACCCGAAACGGATCGTCGCCTAGGGGATAAGGCGGCTTCCCTGATTTTAAAGGTGCTGACTCCGGTGCCGCCTGGCGAATTTCTGCTAATTCCTGCCACAGTTGTTCGTAAGCAGCAATTACTACTTTCCAATCATAAATTTCCCTCGCCCTTTGTCTGGCATTTTCCCCCATCCGCTTTCTCAATTCGGGGTTTTCAATTAATTGGCACAACGCCAGGGTGCAAGCATCTATGTCAACTGCTGTGGCGAGGGAAGTGTGACCCATGTAAGTCGGCCAATTTAAGCTGCCGTCAAGATAATTTAGGGCTAAATCTAAACAAGATTCCGGGGGCGGGATGAGTGTGGGAATGCGGAAGCCGTCTATTTCGTGGCGTACAGATTCTTTGTATCCGTTCCAATCGGAGACTATGGCCGGCAGTCCGTTCGCCATGGCTTCTATTGGTGTCAGTCCGAAGGATTCTTGAATGTTGTCGGACAGCGAAATGAAAATGTCTGCCGCCGACCAAATATTTATTCTGATTTCCGGCTGTCTCCCATCTAAAAAAATAGCATTCACCGAGGGACAAAATATTTGCGCGCTATTTTTAAAGTCGGGTTCTTCTCTCGGATCTTCGATCCAACCGGCTTGAATTAAGTGGATTTTGGCTTTTGTCTGTTGTGAGGCCCGTTCTAGGGCGATGTACATGGGTACCGGATGAGCTTTTGCAGAAAAAGTCAATCGACCGACAAATAACACAACAATATCTTCGGGAGAAATGCCGAGTTCTTGCCGCAGTTGGCGGCGACTATTAACTGCTTCCACACCCTGCGGAAACGCGCTGCAATCGACTCCTAGGGGAATAACGGGGAATTTGACCAAAATTTCCGGTTTACCGCCGTTACGCTGGGCTAAATATTCAGACCACTCGGTCATAACTCCTTCTACTGCTGTTTTCACGGCTGCAGAGGTGCAGATCAGGGCGTCCCAAGGCTGCATGGGTGCGGTGATCAAATCGCCGATCGCCTCCATGATGTATTTTGTACCGATCGTGTGAGTAACGCCGCAAACGCTGTAGGCCCGCTGATCGACAAATCTGCGCGCCCAAACCATCTGCGACAGAACCGGATCGGGTCGGTAAATTGTGCCTGGTTGAGATAGCAAATCCGGTCGTTCCATCGGAATCCAGCGAACTTTCCGAGGTTTTTGCAGCCAAGGTTGGATGTGCGAACAAAACTCCTTAAAGGTTGTTTCGCTATCGGCGCAACAGTAGAGAGATTCAGCGGTTCCGTGTTGGACTAAGCTTTTGAGAAACCCTTCTCCGGCTGAATGACGCCCCAGAAGTTTTTTGCCTCCGGTGTGGTAGCCCTCTTTGTTGTATAAAACCGCTGCCGTTGTATCCATTCTGAGATTTATTGCTTGAGAGTTGACTGAAAAAGCCAGAGGGCATTCGGGCTCAGGCTTTGATGAAAATCCAGGAGACTGTTGTGAATCAACCCCTTGCCGTTAGGGAAGCTTGCACAATAGGATCGCCACCTGTCCCGCGATATCTTAAAGACGATCGTCTTAGATTACAATGCTTACGGCTAAAGAAGGATTGGCAAGAGCGGATTTTAGTGTTATCCTCATGCCCATGCTTGGGGGCGATCGCCTTTTGGGTCTCCCATCTTATCCGATCCGGAACCAAACAGTGCCTGTGGTATAATGCTTTAGCCTTGCTAAATGCCCGATTTGCAAGTGCTTGATCAAATTAGTAGTTCGTCGGCAAAACGTTACCTCACTCGATCGCGTCTTTGTCTTTAAAAACCGATAATCATGTACAACCCATCTCTGCGTCAAATTCCTCGCCACTTACCTGCGGATGTAATTCCATTAAAACAGCAATCTTCTCTTTTAGACTGGTTGGAATCTAACAATCGCCTGTTAGCAAGGGATGTCCAAGAACCCGACTATCTGCACGAAGAAGAAATTTCTGAACTTATGGCAGTTGACGACAGTCCTTACGATGATTTAGAAGAGGAAGTAGAAGAGGATGTGAGTGTAGGCGAAGAATAACGGGTAGAAGGGTGAAGAAATCAACCGGAAACAGGGAAGAAAAACTCAGAGATTTCTCAATCTCCTGTATCGCACCCTATTCCCCATTGTCAATTGCTTATTCTCAAATAGTGTGTGGTGAGGAGTGTTATGGATAACTTTTTGGATGAGAAAATCCCTTTTAGTCTGCCTTTCAAACTTACAGGCAAGAATTTATTCCTGCTGCTGGGTTTGGGGCTCGGCATTTTAGCGATAGGTTTAGATGTAGCAGCGGATAGATTTTTGAATTTACCTGCATCGCTATTTATGCCGCTAGTTGTTTGTGCTTTAGTTGCGTCGGGGTTGGGCTATGCAGTTGTTCCCGTACTCCAGCAACTAAAAGCTGGACAAATAATTCGCGAAGACGGCCCCCAAGCTCATTTAAAAAAGGCGGGAACGCCGACAATGGGAGGCATCTTTTTTATACCGGCGGGGGTAGCAGTCGCTTTACTTTGGTCGAAGTTTAACTCAGATGTTGTTGCCGTATCCGCTTTAACTTTAGCTTACGGTTTCATTGGCTGGATTGATGACTGGCAAATTCTGCGACGTAAGTCGAACAAAGGTATTTCACCTCGGATGAAATTGGCTTTGCAAATAAGTTTTGCTGCTCTATTTTGTCTGTGGCTGATGTTTCATCAACCTGCTATTTCTACGAATGTTGCTTTGCCTTTCGGTTGGGTATTGCCATTAGGTTTGCTGTTCTGGCCAGTGGCTGGTTTTGTGCTAGTTGCCGAAAGCAATGCTACTAATCTTACCGATGGTGTTGACGGCTTGATGGGCGGTTTGGGCGCGATCGCACTTTTGGGACTAGGTGCATCTGTAGCCTCTACTTCGCCAGAATTAATGATTTTTTGCGCTTGCATCAGCGGCAGTTGTTTCGGTTTCTTAGCACACAACCGCAATCCAGCCAGTGTGTTTATGGGCGATACAGGGGCTTTAGCTTTGGGCGGTGCGTTGGGTGCGGTAGCTTTATTAACAAATAGCCTTTGGATATTATTAATTATCAGCGGGATTTTCTTTGTAGAAACGCTGTCAGTAATTGCTCAAGTAGGTTATTACAAAGCTACAAAAGGGCCTGATGGCATCGGCAAGCGTCTGTTAAGAATGGCTCCACTGCACCATCATCTAGAGTTGTGTGGCTGGTTGGAAACTCAGGTTGTGGGAATCTTTTATTTAACTAACGGGGCGTTAGTGTTAATGATTCTGATGTTGACGGGAAACAGTTGAGAACGGATTGCGTGACGGATTGCACAGGGGATGTAAGAGATATTTTCTACTATTTGAAAGACACAGGCAAGATGCCTGTTCCACAAGAACTGAATGCAGTTGTGGAACAGGCATCTTGCCTGTTTAAGGCTCAAGCAACACGCTTTTGGGCTGTTCCACATTTCTTAGTCTCTTAGAGAGGGACTTCGTTTCTCTAGTAAGTAGCAGTTTCAACCGCTGAACAATCTGTAATATCCCTAGTTAATGCAATGGAAATCAAAAAAATCAGGGGCAATATTGGGAGAATTTTTGCTACAAGCCTTCTATTGCTGGCTGCTAGCTCAGTTTTTTACTGGAACCTCGTTAGGCTCGGTTATGCTGTTCCAATTCCATACATTTTAGACGTTTTCTGCTTAAATAACTGTCCGGCTGATGATTTAAATATTTTGCATACCCAATTCGCGCCCGATAATTTATTAAACTACGACAAGCCGCTAATACAAATTTTAGGCGAACCAGATAAGTTAGATAAAAACAGAATTTCCCTCCTAGTTGAAAAATCAAAATACAGGCTGACTGTATACGATAGCAAAAAGCCAGTAAAATCTTATCCTGTAGTATTTGGTGGCAATCCCACAGGTGATAAATTAAAAGCAGGGGATTTGCGGACGCCGGAAGGTATTTTTAGTATTAAAGATATGTACCCTCACGAAAGTTGGTCAAAGTTTCTGTGGCTGGATTATCCAACCAAACAATCTTGGCGCAAACATATAAAAGCTAAGCAAGATGGTACAATTAGGTGGGGCGACAGTGTAGGCAGCGAAATCGGGATTCACGGCGTTCCTCCTAATTCGGATAATATAATAAAATCTCGATCAAACTGGATCTTGGGATGCGTTTCTCTGGAAAATAAGGATGTTGAGGAGTTGTATCAGTTTGTGGAGAAAGGCACAGAAGTAGAAATTATTCGATAAGTTAAGTTGCCATAAAACTTGTTCGTAATAATGACTTTACTCCTAATTGACTCAAAAAACTGGATAGAGGGCTAATGAACAGTGACGACGGGTTTTTACCTCAAGTTTCGGTGGTTGTGCCTGTTTACAACGGCGAGATGGATTTGCCGGAGTTGATTGAGTCCCTGCGATCGCAAACTTATCCGCCACACAGAGTAGAATATCTCTTAGTAGACAACAACAGTCGCGATCGCACTTCAGCAATCATCGAAACAGCAGCTAAGTTGGATCAAATAACCATTCGCCACCTCACCGAAAATCAGATTCAAAGTTCCTACGCCGCCCGAAATAAAGGAATTTGCGCATCCACAGGCGAAATCATTGCATTTACCGATGCAGACTGTCGCCCGGAATCTGACTGGCTGGAAAATTTAGTTAAGCCATTCGTTGACTTAGAAATAGGAATTAGCGCTGGGGAAATACTCGCATTGCCCGGTAAAACTATTTTAGAACAACACGCCGATCGCCAAAATACTTTATCTCAAAAACATACACTCGCTCACCCTTTTTGTCCCTACGGTCAAACCGCCAACTTAGCTGTACGGAGGCTAGTTTTACAACAAATAGGATTATTTCGCCCTTACCTCACCAGCGGCGGCGATGCTGACTTGTGTTGGCGGATTTTGCGGGAAACATCCTATAAAATGTATTTTGCCGAAAATGCGATCGTCCGACACCGCCACCGTTCTACAATAAAACATTTGCAAAGTCAATGGTATCGGTACGGCGAATCTAATAAATATTTGCACGAACTCCACGGTGTCGATTTGATGCGAGAATTCACAACAGGGGAATATTTTTACCGGCTGGCTAGGTGGCTGTTAAAGGAATTTCCGGTTGCTGCTGCCAAAAGTGCGTTAGCGAAGCCCTCGAAGAGGATCGCCCGAGCCGATCTGGTAGATTTGTTTAATACGCCGATCGGTCTTTTGAATGTTAGGGCAAGGTCCATGGGGCAGCGCCAAGCCCAACTTCCCGAATCAGCTTGGGACATTGAGCGTTTTTAATATTTTAGACCATAAGCTTTTCACGGGCGGGCAGGATGCCCAACTCCTACTCCCCACAAAAAAATTGAACTATGAGTGGAACAGACATCTTGCCTGTTCTAAATAAGCCTTTCACGGGCAGGCAGGATGCCCCACCCCTACTCCCCACAAAAAAAATTGAACTATGAGTATGAGTGGAACAGGCATCTTGCCTGTTCCTCAAAATGGTGCAAGAGGTGCGCTCGACAAATATTCGTTTGTATACAATCCGCCCCTATAAATACCTATAAGTCCAGTTTATTGGTGCATATAGATATGCTGAATGAGAAATATGAAAATTTAACGTAATCCTTAATATAAAATTAATAAGTCGATTCTGAAGCGCTCGGTTTGACGACGGGAACCAACTCAGAGGCAAACCCCCAAATTTTCTTTACTTCTGCCTTCTGGCTTTTCAGTGCTGTCGTCAGCGCATCGGAATTATTCTCAGAATTTTAAATTTTTGTAACCTTTACAGGTAATGCCAATGGCTCAAATCTTACTCCAGACCGTTTGGTTTATACCTTGCTATCCACTCATAGGCGGAGTTCTGTCGATGCTGTGGTTTCCGGCAGTTACCCGCCGCACGGGGCCAAGACCATCCGGTTACGTGAACGCCATATTAACCTTGTTCGCTTTTTTACACGGGGTCATAGCCTTGACAGCTATCTGGAACCAACCGGCGCAACACGAGTTGATTCCCTGGCTGAATGTAGCAGGTTTAGACTTAACCATTCCCGTAGAAATTTCTGCAGTCACCGTCGGGGCGACTGTTTTGATTACCGGACTGAACTTGCTGGCGCAGATTTATGCTTTCGGTTACATGGAAATGGACTGGGGCTGGGCTCGGTTCTTTTCTCTGATGGGGCTGTTTGAAGCTGGGATGTGTGGCTTGGTACTGTGCAATTCCCTGTTCTTCAGCTACATGATTTTGGAAGTTCTGACTTTGGGTACTTACCTGCTAGTCGGGCTGTGGTTCAATCAGTCTTTGGTGGTGACAGGAGCCCGCGACGCTTTCTTAACAAAGCGGGTGGGAGATTTATTCCTGCTGATGGGAGTAGTCGCCATTCTGCCGCTGGCCGGAACTTGGAATTTTGACGAGTTGGCTGTTTGGGCCGAGACTGCAAAGCTTGACCCTACTGTAGCGACACTGCTGACTTTAGCTTTGATTGCCGGCCCGATGGGTAAGTGTGCTCAGTTTCCCTTGCACCTGTGGCTAGATGAGGCGATGGAAGGCCCGCTGCCGGCGACAATTTTACGGAACACCGTAGTTGTGGAAACTGGTGCTTGGATTTTGATTAAGTTGCAGCCAGTGATTGCTTTGTCGCCGATCGGACTGAAGACAACTATTATTGTAGGCGCTGCGACAGCGGTTGGTGCTTCATTAATTGCGATCGCCCAAATTGACATCAAGCGCACGCTTTCCTATATAGTCAGCTCTTACATGGGCTTAGTATTTATCGCCGTCGGCACCGGACAAGCCCAGACAGCCCTGACATTGATATTTGCCTACACCTTGGCGATGGGTTTGCTGGTGATGAGCATCGGTTCGGTAGTTTGGAACAGCGTCACTCAGGATGTCCGAGCTCTCGGCGGTTTGTGGGGAAAGCGGCCGATATCGGCCATATCGTTTATTGTCGGTAGCGCGGGATTGGTTGGACTGCCGCCCTTCGGCTGCTTCTGGGCTTTAGAAGACTTCACATCCTGGCTTTGGCAAACTCACCCTTTCTTGTTAGGAATAGTGCTGTTTGTAAACGGCGTCACTGCTTTTGGCTTAGTGCGCGTCTTTGGTTTAGTTTTTGGTGGCAAACCAAAGCAAATGACCGAACGTTCGCCAGAAGTTCACTGGCCTTTCATCTTGCCGATGACTGTTTTAATGGGCTTTACTTTGCACGTTCCGCACGTGCTGGCGACGTGGCAGTTATTGCCTGGGGCGAGTTTTAATTATACCGCCACTGCACTGCTAGTTTTGTCAACGGCGATCGGCATCGGTGCTGGAGCATTTGTTTACCTGAACGAGAAATGGGAAAAACCGGTACGAATTGGTTCTGAAGCTTTGCAAGACTTTTTTGCTTACGACTTTTACACTGCCCAACTTTACCGGGTGACAGTGATATTTGCAGTCGGTTTAGTTGCTCAAGTTATCTCTTGGGTTGATCGCAATATTGTTGACGGATTCGTGAACTTAATCGGTTTTGCCACAGTTTTTGGCGGCCAAAGCCTCAAGTACAACGTTAACGGTCAAACTCAGTTTTATGCCTTGACAATTCTGTTCGGAGTAGCAGTTTTGGGACTGCTAGTAAGCTGGCCGCTGCTAGTTCGCCTGTCGCTGATTGTGGGTGGGTAAAGAAATATAAGCTTGAAGATTTTAGGTGACAGTTTTAATCTAAAATCTTAAAAACAAGAAGTCTTGAACAAAGATTTCTAACTAGATACAACAAGGCAACATCAATGAAATCAAACAACAGACAATTCAATCTTTCCCGGCGCAATTCCCTCAAATTTGTCGCAGGTGCTATTGGTACAGGGATACTCGCAGCACGAGCAGGCGCTGATTTGGCTGCACCCGAACCAGCAATTGCTCAAACTGACTTGACTCCCGATGCAGCTCTGAAACAGTTAATGGACGGCAACCAGCGGTTTGTTGACAGCAAACGCCAAAATCCCCACCAAGACTTTGGGCGTCTCACCGAAGTTGCCAAAACTCAAAAACCCTTTGCTGCTATTCTCGGCTGTGCAGATTCCCGCTTTCCTTCGGAAATTATCTTCGATCAAGGATTGGGAGATTTATTTGTCTGTCGCGTGGCCGGAAATGTTGTTACTCCAGAAGAAACTGGCAGCCTGGAATTTGGCACCCTGGTATTGGGAGCAAAAGTGCTTGTGGTAATCGGGCATAAACGTTGCGGTGCGGTAGACGCAACCATTAAAGGAGCTCAAGTTCCCGGCCAGATTGGCAGTTTGCTCGATGCGATTAAGCCTGCTGTAGAAAGCTCGAAAAACCAAACGGGCGACAAGCTGGAAAATGCTTCAAAAGCCAATGTTGTGCTCCAAGCTAACAAGTTGAAAGCCTCTCCAGTTATCTCTAAGTTAATTGCGGAGAATAAACTGAAAGTTGTTGGTGGGTATTACGATTTAGACACGGGCAGAGTCACTATTCTTTCTGAGTCGTGATGAAATTTGGGATTGATAATTGGGAAAAAGTTTAACATTTAAACTCCCAAATTATCAAAGACAAGAGGCTGCAAAATAGATTGTTCACTCTTCACTCTTCACTTCACACATTATGCTTAGTACCTTGCTCTGGTTGCCCGCGTTGGGCGCTGCGGTAGTCGGGTTCCTGCCCGGAAATATAAATGGGATGCGTCTGCGTTCAATAGCCTCGGCTTTTGCGGCAGCTATTTTCATTTTGAATATCTGGCTGTTGACTCAATTCGATCCAGCCAATTCGGGACTGCAATTTCAAGAATATTTGCCTTGGATTCCGCAATTAGGTTTGAGCTACAACTTGGGCATTGACGGCTTGTCCTTGCCACTGCTGGTTTTAAGTGCTTTGCTGACGCTATTAGTCATTTACGGCACTGGCGAAAAAATGGAGCGACCCCAGCTTTACTACGCTTTGATTTTGCTAATCAATGCTGGTATTGCCGGAGCTTTAATGTCTCAAAATTTGCTGCTGTTTGTACTGTTTTACGAAGTAGAATTAATTCCTTTTTACCTGTTGATTGCGATTTGGGGCGGAAAGCAGCGGGAATACGCTGCCATGAAGTTTTTGATCTACACGGCAGTTTCGGGACTTTTAGTGCTGGCAGCATTCTTGGGTGTGGCTTGGCTGAGCGGGTCTTTAAATTTCGATTACAGTGCGATTACCACTCAAGAATTGCCTAGAAATTTGCAGTTAATCCTGCTAACAATTTTGCTAATTGGGTTGGGAATTAAAATTCCCTTGGTGCCGCTGCACACTTGGCTGCCGGATGCTTACGTCGAAGCTTCGCCAGCAACAGCAATTTTGCTGGGAGGGATTCTGGCGAAGTTGGGAACTTACGGTTTAGTACGGTTCGGCTTGCAGATGTTTCCCGAAACGTGGTCGATTATAGCTCCGGCTTTAGCGATTATCGGGACTGTGAGCGTGATGTACGGGGCTTTGAGCGCGATCGCCCAAAAAGACATCAAGCGCATGGTAGCCTATAGTTCGATCGGACATATGGGCTACATCCTCGTTGCCTGCGCCGCGGGTACGAAGCTGGCATTAATCGGCGCTGTCGGGCAAATGGTAAGCCACGGCTTAATTTTAGCTTTGCTATTTTATTTGGTAGGCATCATCGAAACCAAAGTTGGCACGCGGGATTTGGACGTGCTCAACGGTTTGATGAACCCGATGCGGGGTTTACCCACTGCCAGTTCCCTGTTAGTTTTGGGCGGCATGGCAAGCGCCGGAATTCCGGGTTTGGTGGGTTTTATTGCCGAATTTTTAGTATTTCAAGGCAGTTTCTCGATCTTTCCAATTCCAACTTTGCTCTGCATTTTAGCTTCGGGTTTAACAGCAGTTTACTTTGTGATTCTGCTCAACCGCACCTGTTTTGGGAAGTTGGACAATGCCACGGCTTACTACCCTCCAGTTACGTTTGCTGAAAATATGCCGGCGCTGGTTTTGGCGGGCATCATTTTTGTGTTGGGAATTCAACCTGCTTGGCTACTCAAGTGGAGCGAATCTACTACAAATGCGATCGTTGCTACTCTGCCGACTGACAGAAATACCCAAGTTGCTATTAGCTATCCCCTAGAACACTCGGAGCTGGAAATCGCGTCTACACAAACGAATTCCGCCTCCACCGACTAAAATCTACTCGTTTCCAGGCTCTGCCTGGAAACGCATATCCGGAGGCTATGCCTTCAATTTTCCGGCTCGTAGGCCTGGATATCGGTTCCCAACCTCTAGCCTGGGAACCAGTTAAAGAATCGCAGCTTTTGGCAATAATTCAAAATATTTAGATTCCCTCACTCAAAGGAAGAAACAATGGTACAAACCCCTAATAAACCAGCAACTAAACTACCTCCTTCCAAACACGAATTTGCCGAAATAATTCACAGGCTAGAAGCTGGCGGCGCAATGATTCCAGATACGCCGGAAAATCTGATGCAAATCATCGCTATCTGGAAAGCTTACGCAGTGCCGATGGACTTTTACTGGCGGGATTTGCTTTACATCGCCGAACGAGTATTTTTACACCCGCTTCCTTTCTTTAAATACTTCTTGCCTCAAGAGTATTTAGACTTGCAAAATCACTATGCAGGCGACGGTGCAGATTTGCGGATTTGGCGCGGGACTGGAAGTGTTCACCCGGAACTTTTGGAGTTCATGGAGAAGGGTGAAACTGGTAATATGCCGCGGCTGTTTCACCATTTGTGGCACGATCGCATTAACATGGAATTTGCGGAAGAGTGCATGAGGTCAATGCTTTGGCACCGGGGCTTGTACGTGCCTACCAATCAATTCGATCCTTATTTGGACAGTGACGAATATAAGGCTAATGCCGATCGCGCAATTAAAGCTTACTTCAAAAAAGACCCGTTCATGCTGGCACTGCACAAAGCATTTCCAGAAATGTTTTTAGAACAGTGCCGCCAAATGTCTTATTACAGCAATCTCGGTTTATTCTGGGAAGTCATGGCGCCGGTGTTTTTTGAGGTTTCAGACTTGTACGACGAAGGGAAAGTTACCACAGTCCCGCAGGCGATGGATTTCCTAGTAAATGGCATATTTGCGATCGCCGGACGCCCGATTTACCACCACGTTCAAATCGACGGCGAAACCTACGAAATCATTCCCAAATCTAAGGGTTTCACTTGGCTTTATGAAGCAGCGTTACCTTACGTGGAAGCTGTATTTTATCGCACTTCGCCATTCCGAGGCACCAAATCTTACAACGCTCAAGCTAAGGAAGTTCCTGACGACCAAAAAGACTTCCACTTCGGAGTGCTTTATGCAGACAAATTCCCCGTAGGTACGGCGGGGATTCCGCCGACTTTGCTAGCACAAGATATGCTGCATTTCCTGCCGCCGTATTTGATGGATTTCTACAAACAGCGCTGTCGCGGCGAAGATGATATCCTCAATCAAATTGGGGTGACATTTCAGCGATCGATGTACTGCGTTACTTCGGCGGTGATTCAAGCGTTGCGGACTGCTCTTTTGTATCCTTTAGATGACCCGAATCCAAAGCATTTGAAGGCAAATCGGGCTTTCTTTGAGGCTCAGATCGATCGCTTCTGTCGCCCGGAATACGGTATGAAATATGCTGCGAAGCTCAAGAATATCCAGACTTCGGATTACAGGTAAAGGATGTTTGCCGGAGGCATCTTAGCTTCTAAGTCCGCCAGTCCGTTAGTCCGCCAGGGGTTGAAACCCCTGGCTCAAAGCTCAAGTCGGTTGAAACCGACTGGGAAAAATGAAAGCTTTTTTAAACCGTTTCAAAAGTCCTATAATATTAAGCTACTTGGCATCATAATTATTCCTCTCTCTCTTCTTTTCCTCTGATTTCTCTGCGTTCTCTGCGGTTTAATCATTCCCATACAACCGGAAACGATCTAACCAATAACAAATAACCAATAACTATGGACAGCAACGATCTAGCCAAATATATCGAAGCAAAGGACGGGATTTCCAAACCTTGGCTGTTGGTGCAACTGCGGCTGAAAAAATTGCAAGAAAGGCGATCGGAGATTTCTGCGGAAGAGTATATGACAGAACTTACTGACCTTCACAAAGATTTAATGAATCTGGGGGAATGGTGGCTGGGAATCGAGGATGAGGTTTTCTAGGCGATTTGAAGAATGCTAGGTGCGGGGATGGGTTCACCTTCTTCCTGCCAAGCTTCTAGATACATTTCGAGCACTTCTTCGCCATGTCGGATGGCTTCTTCGCGGGTTTGGCCGTGGGTACAGGGCATGACAACGCGCTCGGCAAACTCTGGAATCGTCACGAGGAAAAGTTGAGCCTCGTCAGACCATTGGACGATCATACTGTATCGGTTCATGAATCTTCCTCCTTTAACTCGTCGAGTTCGGCTAACAATATTGCCAACTGCTTCTCTAAATAGCGTGGCACATCATCTCCGTCTTTGCCTGGAATTGTTAATGTCTTCCCAATCAAAGGGTGCTGCCATCTTTCATGGCTGCCTTTCCGCGTTTTGGCAAATAAATAAAGCCCTCACGGGTAATCTGAGCTTTTAACTCGCGAATTTTTCTAGGCATGGTGATTGTCCATTTTCTACCTCCATTTTCTCACTTAGCCATTTATTTTAATTTTTCCTTTGCCCATTCTCGCAGTTGCTCGTCGGGGCGATCGCACTTTAAAATTTCTCCATCAAATCTTTTTCTTGGGCATAGACATCTCGTAGCTGTTGCAGCGCGGCCCCAGAAATGACCGATTTAACAGTAGCTACCAATTGGCCCCACTCCAGCAAGCTGTCAACTGAAACAGCTTTTTTGAACTTGTAAATGTAGAATTTCGTCCAAAATGCTGGTGATTGCTTGCTTTTCCAGCGTTTGTACCATCTGCCAAAATCTTGAGGTGCGATCGCATTTACTCGAACAATCGGCGGAAAATCGGCGTAGCTGACAAACCGGCTGATGCCTTTGGCGTGCACATACACCATGTAGCGACAGCATTCTATGCGGTAAATCTCGTCTGCTGAGATATTGAACAGGAGTGCAACTGTTTCTTCTGTGACAAATCTCGCCAGCGGATGCAGGATGGGAGATTTGTGAATTATTTTGGAGCAGGCGAAAGTGCTTGATTTTAGCTGGGATGATGCTATCATAGTAAGTCAGACAGCTAGTAACTGTCTATTTAAGTTTTGAAAACGATCGCCCTTTAGTTGTCCAGACCGGGGGGCGATCGGCTTTTTAGATGAATTTATTCTAAGGTGTTATAGCACCCATTGTCAAGCATGGGTTTAGTAAGAATTAAAGTCAGAGAACTAGCAGCAGAGAAAGGTTGGACATTCAAGGAAGTTTCAGAACGTTCTGGGGTGGTATACAACACGGTCAAGCATTATGCTCGCTGTCCAGGGCTGACAACGGTTGACTTTACTTTGCTGCTGAAATTAGCTCGGACTTTTGATGTGATGATTGAGGATTTGGTTGAGGTTTTGGAGGAATAAGCCGATCGACCTTTAGTTGTCTAGACCGGGGGCGATTGCTTTTTCAGATGCAATTATCTTAAAACGCAACTGCATTATTTGTCAAGCATGGGTTTAGTCAGAGTAAAAGTGCGAGAGTTAGCGGCCGAGAGGGGCTGGACATTCAAGGAGGTGGCTGAGCGCTCGGGCGTGATCTACAGCACCATAACCAGCTATGCTCGTCGTTCTGAAATATCAATGGTTGACTTTACCGCCCTGTACAAGTTAGCGCGGGCATTTGATGTGATGATTGAGGACTTGGTGGAGATTATTGAGGAATAAGTTGATCGGCCTTTAGTTGTCTAGACCGGGGGCGATCTATTTTTTGTATTTTTTACACTATAGCATGATTAACTGTAGTTAGTCAAACATTATTGTAGTTAATCGGATTGAGGATGATAACATCAAGGAAAGTTATTAATAGTTGATTATTCTTCGTGGCTAAAACTAATACTGCGATCGCGGTCAGTTCCGTGATAAAGGAAGTCATTCAAAAACAAGCCCAAGCGACAAGACTAACTCAGAAGGAAGTCGTGTACTTGGGAATGCTGGCAATTGATGCACTCGATAAGGAAAGCCGCCAAGAGTTGGCTGACAAGGTGCATCAGATGCAGGTGAATGGGGAAATTTGAGGCGATGAGCGAGATTTCCTACGGGATAGCTACGCTTCACACACTTCGGGGGAAGTAAGGCAAGGGCGCTTCTATGGAATTCGTCTACAGAAACAAATTCTCATTTTTTTACCAATAAATAGGGGTCTTCTTCTCCTCAACAGGAGCGTTTTCCCATCTAGTATTTGTACCCGTTTCTACGCTCTTAGCCCCACACAGTCTGCTCAAATCAACTATCGTGCTATCAGAGCGCTGATAAAAACAAAAAGGTTGATCGTTGGATTGAGCCTGGGGTGGAGCAAAAATAGCAGGCATGGAAAAGCGCTCAGAAGACTGCCTCGGCATTGGGGATACTGGAACTTTCATCTCGGTGGTTGGCTCTGACGGTTTTGCACGGGCTGCCTCGGCCGTTACCATTCCTGACAGTAGCAGAAATGCCACCGAAAGCAGGAGGAGATTCGAGTGTTTCATATTACTTTTCGACAATCTTGCTTCTGAGACTATTAACAAATGCCAGGACTTCGGCTTTCTCTGATTGATTGACGCTATTTTTATCGAGAGCTTGGGACACATCATTAGCAAAAGCGTTAAATTCATTGTTCGAGAGACCTCCATCCATTCCACTATGGGAAAGCTTCATAGTCCGCCCTGTATAAACACAAGGCCCCCCTGCCGCTTGGCAGAATTGATCCACTAACAACTGACGCAGCCTCTGTTGTGAGTTTGTGCCCAAGCCAATAAAGTATTTACCAATTAGTGCGTCATTGAATATGAAAGTTGCTGAATCATCAATGACTTTTGCGATCGCGTTGTAGCCTCCTAACCTAGTGTAGAGAGTTCTTCCTGAAGAACCTTGTGCAATCAGATCTGTAGTTACTTTTTCTGCTGATTCTTGTGCTGACATCACCGGCGTAGAACGAGCGAAACTAGGGCTTAATCTAAAAGTAGTCACAACTATGACTGTGATACAAATTAATGTGAACAACATTGCCAAAGATTTACTGAGTTTCATTGAAAAATTTCCAATTGTGATGGTAATATGGTTAATTGAATCTTCAGCACTAAGTGATTTACAGATACATAGGCTTAAGAAGCAGGAAGCCTAAGTCTAATCTCAACTAAACTTAGTCTTTCACTCTGTGCGATCGTAAAAAGGCGAGGGTAAAGAGCGATCGATCGTCACATCATTTGATAACTTTAGCATCAAATTATCCTACGGTAGATTTTGTAATATTTCTTAGATAAGTCAGCATTTGCTGATTGATTGACTTCACATTGTGTTGGGTATTGTCAAAATGCGGTTAAACAAGTTGCATCGCAGCTAAAAGCTCAGGTTAAAAGTGCTACGATTTAATCGAAGTTGTTAATCTCCGGTTAGTTTTGTGACCAGAACCAGTGCCCCCATTGCAGTCAGCCCCATTATTAAAGAACTTGTGGAGAAAAAGGCGCTAGCAACCTGACTAACGCTGAAAGAAATTATCTCTGTCGGGATGCTGGCAATTGACGAGTTGGACGAAAAACGCTTGCAATAATTGGCTGATAGGGTGCATCAGATGCAGGTGAATGGGGAGATTTGAGGGAGAAGGGCGATCGGGCTTTTGGTAGAGTGAAAAAGCAGATCGACCCTCAAGTCACTTATGCGATCGAGTTGCCCTCTAAAATGGGTTTACGTGCAATGAATCCTGTATGAGCTTTTGGCAAGTTGTACTCACCATAACTACGTAGGATTTGAACTTGAAAACCTATGCTATCGAGTGCTTCAACAATATCTTTTGCCTTGTACAACCGCAAGCAGTGTATTTCATCATCTCGCCTGTAGGTTTCCCCTACTTTACGAAGAGTAATGATGCGGCGAATTAAGGTTTCATTCTCTTGATTTTCTTCCTTCTCAACCAGAACAATCCAATCTTTTCCTTCCGTGAATCCTTTGGTTGTGTTTCCTGCTACAATCTGTCCGGGTTCTGCAATGTCAAAGATGAAAACACCGCCCTCGGTTAAGGCGTAATAAATGCGACGGAAAAATTGCACCAGGTTTTGGCGATCGTTGTCTGCATCAAACAGATAATTCAAACATTCGCCGATCAAGGTGACAGCATTACATGGTGGGATATCAGTTTTAAACAGCGACTCAACTCGAAACTCGCCATCTGGCACTCGGTTTCGGGCAATGGCAATCAAAGACTCAGAAATATCAACTCCCAGAACACGATAACCTGCCTTTCTGAATTCTAGTGCGGATAATCCGCTGCCACAACCCAAGTCAACGACTAAACCTTCTTGTAGCTTGTTTTGGGCCAAGATATTCAATATACCAGGGGCAGATTTGAGAGCATAATCGCTATGCCCAACATCATGAATATATGCGAGGTCTTCCTTATACCACTGTGTCATGACTTCGTTCCAGCAGACTAACTCACAAATTTAGTTGCGATCGCACTTTTATTCCGGCTTGACAAACTCAGCCAACCACTTCGCATTGTCCCGCCGATGAACATTAATCGAACTGCATTTTGCTTCGACCCATCGATCTTATTCCATCCATCCGTTACACAATCCGTTGCCGAACTTCCTTCTGCTATACAAAAAAATCCCCCGCCAGAAGGCAGGGGATTTCATTTAATTACCTAGAAACCAGAGTTCAGAGTTACCCGAATTTCCCGGCTGTCGAGGCAATTACAAAGGCCGCGTAAGTGAGGACGTTGCCCACAGTAAAGTGAACTAAGCCAACCAAACGACCTTGGACGATTGACAAAGCAACAGGCTTGTCTTTCCAGCGAACCAAGTTAGCCAAAGGAGTGCGCTCGTGAGCCCAAACCAAAGTCTCGATCAACTCTTGCCAGTAACCTCTCCAAGAGATCAGGAACATGAAACCAGTTGCCCAAACAAGGTGTCCGAATAAGAACATCCAAGCCCAGACTGACAAGTTGTTAGTACCATACGGGTTGTAACCGTTGATCAACTGAGAAGAATACAGCCAGAGGTAATCGCGGAACCAGCCCATCAGGTAGGTAGAAGACTCATTGAACTGAGCCACATTACCTTGCCAGATGCCCAGGTGCTTCCAGTGCCAGTAGAAAGTTACCCAAGCTAGGGTGTTCAACATCCAGAATACAGACAGGTACATCGCGTCCCAAGCAGAGATGTCGCAAGTACCGCCACGGCCGGGGCCGTCGCAAGGGAAAGCATAACCGAAGTCTTTTTTGTCCGGCATCAGCTTAGAACCGCGTGCATCCAGAGCGCCCTTGACCAAGATCAAGGTGGTGGTGTGCAAGCCTAGTGCGATCGCGTGGTGAACCAAGAAATCGCCAGGTCCGATCGCCAAGAACAGAGAATTAGTACCGCTGTTGATCGCATCCAACCAGCCTGGGAGCCATACGTTGCCGTAGTTAGGCCAAGCGGTAGAAGCAATACTGTCAGGGTTAGACAACAGCACGTCCATGCCGTAGAGAGCTTTGCCGTGAGCAGCTTGGATGAACTGTGCGAACACTGGTTCAATCAAGATTTGCTTTTCAGGAGTTCCGAAAGCGACTACAACGTCATTGTGAACGTACAAGCCGAGAGTGTGGAAGCCCAAGAACAGCGACACCCAGCTCAAGTGAGAGATAATCGCTTCTTTGTGCTGCAACACGCGATCGAGCACGTTGCCTTTGTTTGCTTCAGGATCGTAGTCCCGCACCAAGAAGATAGCTCCGTGGGCGAAAGCGCCGACCATGATGAATCCAGCAATGTACTGGTGGTGGGTGTAAAGCGCAGCCTGAGTCGTGAAGTCCTTACCTATAAAAGCGTAGGGGGGCATCGCGTACATATGCTGTGCTACCAGGGAGGTAATTACGCCCAAAGCAGCGAGGTGAAATGCCAGTTGGAAGTGCAGCGAGTTGTTGTAGGTTTCATACAAGCCTTGGTGAGGCAAGTTGAACTGCCCTTCACTCTTGCCGCCGACCAAACCAGCCTTAGAATCCAACATCTCTTTGATGCTGTGACCGATACCGAAGTTAGTCCGGTACATATGACCGGCAACGATAAACAGAACTGCGATCGCCAAGTGGTGGTGAGCGATATCTGTCAGCCACAGGGATTCTGTTTGAGGGTGGAAGCCACCCAAGAAAGTCAGAATTGCGGTTCCAGCGCCTTCGGAAGTACCGAAGACATGGCTCGCTGCATCTGGATTCTCGGCGTATACGCCCCAGTTACCAGTGAAGAACGGAGCCAAACCGGCCGGGTGAGGCGGGGTAGACAAGAAGTTGTCCCAACCTACGTGCTGTCCGCGAGATTCGGGGATAGCAACGTGAACCATGTGACCAGTCCAAGCCAAAGAGCTGACACCGAACAAACCAGCCAAGTGGTGGTTGAGGCGAGATTCAGCATTTTTGAACCAAGACAAGCTGGGGCGGTACTTGGGCTGGAGGTGCAACCAACCTGCGAACAGGAAGACAGCCGCCAGTAGTAGCAAGAAGATAGCTCCTTGATACAGGTCGGCGTTTGTCCGAATCCCTTGGGTGAACCACCAATGGTAGACACCAGAGTAAGAGATATCCACCGGGTTAGAAGCGCCACCTTGAGTGAAAGCTTCTACAGCAGGAGCGCCGAATTGCGGGTCCCAAATCGCGTGAGCGATCGGGCGGACGTTTAGAGGGTCTTTAATCCACTGTTCAAAGTTACCTTGCCATGCTACGTGGAACAGGCTGCCCGAAGTCCACAAGAAAATGATTGCTAGGTGGCCGAAGTGAGAAGCAAAAATCTTTTGGTAAAGATTTTCTTCGGTCATGCCATCGTGGCTTTCAAAGTCGTGTGCTGTGGCAATCCCGTACCAGATCCGCCGTGTGGTCGGGTCTTGGGCAAGGTCTTGGCTAAATTTTGGAAATTTCGTTGCCATAAGCCTTGATTAATCCTGAATCCTGAACAAAATTGAAGGGATTCGGTTCGGAGTTTGGATTCTCGATTTGAGATTCCTCCCAAATCGAGAATCCAAAACCTAGGGGTAGTTTACCCTACCGAAATGATTCGCGCTAGGAAAAATGCCCACGTAGTGACAATTCCTCCTAGGAGGTAGTGAGCTACACCCACAGCCCGACCCTGAATAATGCTCAGAGCGCGAGGCTGAATCGACGGAGCTACCTTGAGCTTGTTGTGAGCCCAAACAATCGACTCAATCAGTTCTTGCCAGTAGCCACGGCCGCTGAACAGGAACATCAAGCTGAAGGCGAAGACGAAGTGTCCAGCTAGGAACATCAAACCGTAGGCCGACAGTGCCGAACCGTAGGACTGAATCACCTGAGAAGCTTGCGCCCAAAGGAAGTCCCGCAGCCAGCCGTTAATCGTGAGCGCACTTTGTGCGAAGTTGCCACCGGTAATGTGAGAAATTGTGCCGTCTGGCGATACTGTTCCCCACACGTCCGACTGCATTTTCCAGCTAAAGTGGAAAATCACGATCGAGATGCAGTTGTACATCCAGAACAAGCCTAGGAACACGTGATCCCAACCAGAAACTTGGCAGGTGCCGCCACGGCCGGGGCCGTCGCAAGGGAACCGGAAGCCCAAGTTGCCTTTGTCAGGAACCAAGCGAGAACTGCGTGCAAACAACACGCCCTTCAATAGAATCAGGACTGTAACGTGAATGGTGAAAGCGTGGATGTGGTGGACCATGAAATCCGCCGTACCCAACTCGATCGGCATCATCGCTACTTTGCCGGCTACTACTACTGCACCGCCGCCAAAAGCGTGGCTAACGATTTCCGTAGCATTAGGCGCTGTTGTGCCCGGAGCCAAAGCGTGGATGTTTTGCACCCACTGGGCAAATATCGGACGCAACTGAATCCCGGTATCCGAGAACAAATCTTGAGGACGACCGAAAGCGCGCATCGTGTCGTTGTGAACGTACAGACCGAAGCTGTGGAAGCCCAAGAATATACAAACCCAGTTCAGGTGGGAAATGATCGCATCCCGATGCCGGATCACACGATCCAACAAGTTGTTGACATTTCCAGCGGGATCGTAATCCCGAACCATGAAGATTGCTCCGTGAGCGGCTGCTCCAACAATCAGGAATCCGCCAATCCACATGTGGTGGGTGAACAGGGATAGCTGAGTCGGGTAGTCGGTCGCGATGTACGGATACGGAGGCATCGCGTACATGTGTTGGGCGACGATGATGCTCAAAGAGCCCATCAGTGCCAAGTTAATCGACAGTTGCGCGTGCCAAGAATTAGTCAGGATTTCGTAGAGACCTTTGTGACCTTCACCAGTGAAGGGGCCTTTGTGGTTCTCTAGGATTTCTTTCATGCTGTGGCCGATGCCCCAGTTCGTCCGGTACATATGACCAGCGACGATGAATAGCACTGCCAAAGCTAAGTGGTGGTGTGCTGTATCAGTCAGCCACAAACCGCCTGTGGTGGGGTTCAGACCGCCTTTGAAGGTCAGGAAGTCTGTATATGCGCCCCAGTTGAGGGTGAAGAAGGGGGTTAAACCTTTAGCGAAACTCGGGTAGATGTCAGCCATCAAGCCCGGTGTCAAAATCCACTCGTGCGGCAGGGGGATGTCGGCAACTGTTTTGATCAGCTTACCGCCGACTGTCAGCGGTGCACCTGCATCGATCGCGTCCATGCAAGCATTGATCGGCAGAGCCACGTGAATTTGTTGTCCTGCGAAGCCCAAGCACCCGCAGCCTAACAAAACTGCCAAGTGGTGGTTCATCATCGATTCCACGTTCTGGAACCATTCCAGTTTCGGAGCGCGGACGTGATAGTGGAACCAACCGGCAAACAGCATCAAAGCTGCCATTACCAGGGCGCCGATCGCAGTGCAATATAGCTGGTATGAGTTAGTGATGCCGTTGGCGCGCCACAGTTGGAATAGACCAGAGGTGATCTGAATCCCGTGAAAGCCGCCGCCTACATCTGCATTTAAAATTTCTTGACCAAAAATCGGCCAGACCACTTGAGCGCTGGGCTTGATGGCTGTAGGATTTGTCAGCCAAGCTTCGTAATTGGAAAATTTAGCGCCGTGGAAATATGCGCCACTCAACCATACGAAGATTACTGCCAAGTGGCCGAAGTGAGCGCTAAAGATTTTGCGCGAAACGTCTTCTAAGTCACTTGTATGACTGTCAAAGTCGTGAGCGTTAGCGTGGAGGTTCCAAATCCAAGTGGTGGTTTTTGGCCCCTTAGCTAGAGTGCGATCAAAATGACCGGGTTTTGACCACTTCTCGAAAGAAGTTGGAACCGGATTCTTATCGACTACTACCCTAGCTTTTACCTCTCGCTCTGGAGGACTAATGGTCATGAAGACTCTCCTCTCGGTAAGACAAGGAACGAGAACTGAATACTGTACCGGACACTCCCCACGCTTGATTAGGCGGGGGATTCTCGAAAAAGCCGACACTGCACTACACTTTACTCTTTGCAGAGTTAGACGCAGGTGCATCGTCTCCCCAAGCATTTTGCTTCTGTGAAGAAGCCAGTTTCCCAGTGTCGCTAACAATGTGACTGGGTACTGCAAACTCTTCTCTCCAGATGAGCCGCCGATCGCATCCTTGATTCAGACTTGATACGGCTGCTCCTTTTGAGGGAGTTTTATGAATTATAAGCTTGCTAGAGGAGTATTAATCGCTTGTTAACAATACTTAAAAAAGGCTCAATTCTTGATGTAATAACGCCTTTAAATCCCACAGTCCCTCGAAAAAGTCAAGGGGTACTGCCATTAACTTTACAAAACTCAAAGATAAAGTAATTTAGGAATACTCATTTGTAGATATATGTTTGGGAAAAAGGCTGCGGGAATTAAGAGTGGGAGATGATGGGTTGCCCGCTGCTGCCTCAATCCTGCCTCCTAGGAGCCTTTGGAATTCATGAGCTGCAATTCCCCAATACTAAATTCATTTTTGGGCTATAGTTCCCTATGAGAAGGCTTCTAGGAGTATGGTTGCGTGATTGGGATCAATTGGCACAGAACGGTTGCAGGCAGGCTGCTGGCATTGTTTGCAGTAGCAGTATTAATTTTGGGTTTAGCAAGTTGTGGCGCGGGCCATTCCGAATTGCCCAAATCAGGGAACAAGAGCGGCTCAGCTACCGCCCAGGTAAACAAAATCTCAGAGGTTTCTCCCCCAGAAGCCATTCAACAACTGCGTCAGGCTCTAGAAATCTACCAGCCTCAAATTAGTATTTTGAATCCAAAACCTGACGAAGTGCTTCAGGATATAAATGTGTCTGTTCAGTTCCAAGTGAAGGACTTGCCCATTTTCAAAAATGCAAACTTGGGTTTGGGCCCCCATGTGCAAGTTTTATTAGACAACCAACCTTATGCAGCAGTTTACGACATCAACCAACCTTTAACGCTGTCCGACTTAGAACCCGGAACCCATACCCTGCAGGTGTTCGCCGCTCGCCCTTGGGAAGAAAGCTTTAAAAACGAAGGTGCCGCTGCTCAAACCACCTTTCACGTTTTTACCAAAACAGACGACAATAATCCCGATCGAACATTGCCCCTATTAACGTACAACAGCCCCCAAGGCAGCTACGGCGCAGAACCCATCCTGCTCGACTTTTACTTGACAAATGCCCCGCCGCACGAAGTGGCGCAAGAAAATTCCCAAGATGAAATACTCGATTGGAAAATTCGAGCCACAGTCAACGGCCAAAGCTTTGCGATCGACCAGTGGCAACCTATATATCTTAAAGGATTCAAATCAGGGAAAAACTGGGTACAGCTAGAATTAATTGACGAACGCGGAAATATCGTCAAAAACGCCTTTAATAATACAGCCAGACTGATAAATTACCAACCGCTCGGCCAAGACACTCTTTCAAAATTAGTGCGGGGCGAACTAACAACATCAGAAACTCGCGCTATAGTCGATCGCACCTACCAAGCCCCCGAACCGACACCAACCCCAACCCCGGAACCGACACCGACACCTGCATTAGAAAAAACACCAGTTGTCCCACCCTCACCTGCGGTTCCAGAAACCCCTGTTACCGAACCCAGCTTAGAGCCAACAGTCGCTCCCGAAGTTGCTCCCATTCAAGTAATAGAACCAACACCGACAGCAACCCCCCAACTCGAAGCGCCGAAAGTTGTAGAACCAATTCAAGTAATACAACCGACACCGACAGCAACTCCACAGGTAGAAACCCCCAAAGTTGTAGAACTAATTCAAGTAATACAACCGACGCCGACAGCAACTCCACAGTTAGAAACCCCCAAAGTTGTTGCTCCAGTTCAAATAATAGAACCGACACCAACAGCATCTAGCCAACCAAAGAAACAGGAATATAAAGGATACTACAATCGGTTCCGCAACTTCTTGCGTCAAGAACCGCAACCTGCTAATCCTTCAGAGCCACCAACCCTGCCAGAAATAACACAAAAAGCTCCAGTACCAAAAGTAGTCGCTCCCGCGATACCAGAACCGTCTCCCAATCTTGTACCGCCAACGCCGCCTGTTGCCGCTGAGACTCCTAGCCAGCCAAACAGCGAATTAGCCCCTCCCGAAACAACCGTTTCCGAACCCGAAAATCAGCCCAAATCCGAACAAAAAGTCGAATTTGCCACCTAACGAAAACTTTCTGCATTCATCTGCGTTGATCCGCGTAAATCTGCCTACATCGGCGGTCAAAAATAAAAAATTAGGACACTAAAAAATGACCTACCTCGAAACAGCAGCCAAATTCTACAGCGATGTTGCCGAAACACCCCAAATCGGACTTTGCTGCGTCCAAAGCAGTCCCTTGCAATTGCCAGGATTAAAAATTCCCGAACAAATGCAAGAAATGAATTACGGGTGCGGCACAACCGTTCACGCCGCCGAACTTGTCGGCAATCCCTTCGTGCTTTATGTAGGCGTAGGCGGCGGATTGGAAGCACTACAATTTGCATATTTTTCTAGACATAAAGGAGCGGTTATTGCCGTCGATCCGGTTCCAGCAATGCGAGATGCAGCTGCACGAAACTTGCAAATAGCCGCCCACGAAAATGATTGGTTTGATCCGAGTTTTGTAGAAATTTGTGAAGGCGATGCTTTTGCGTTGCCAGTGCCGGATGCTTCTGTAGATGTTGTCGCTCAAAACTGCTTGTTTAATATCTTTGAACCAGCCGATTTAGCTAAAGCATTAAAAGAGACTTATCGGGTGTTAAAACCGGGTGGCAGATTGTTGATGAGCGATCCGATCGCAACTCGCCCCATTCCGCAGCATTTGAAGGAAGACCAACGCTTGCGTGCCCTGTGTTTGTCCGGCGCTTTGACATACGCAGAATACGTTCAACACCTTGTAGACGTTGGTTTTGGACAAGTCGAAGTGCGGGCGCGCCGTCCTTACCGATTGCTGGACAAACACAATTATCAATTGGATGCGGATTTGCTGTTAGAAAGCCTGGATTCGGTGTCTTTTAAAGTGGAGGTACCGGATGACGGAGCTTGCATTTTCACTGGCAAGACGGCGATTTATACGGGGTCTGAAGATCTCTTTGATGACGGGGCAGGTCACGTTTTGCAGCGGGGAGTTCCGGCGGCGGTGTGCGATAAAACTGCTGGGAAGTTGGGGGGATTGATGCCCGATAAAGTGTTAATTACTGATTCGACGTGGCATTATCACGGCGGCGGTTGCTGTTAGATTTATTTCGGAATAGAGAGGTAGCATTCACCGCAGAGATAGCTGCCTCTTTCAACTCTTTCTACTGATATAGTCATTTCAAATAAGTATGAGACACTTACTATGCACAATAAGCACGAATAATTTCATCAAGAGATGTGCCAGGAGACGCATACATTTTAGCTCTCTTTAATGCACTAAAATCATGCTCAATATCATTTAAATCAGGAGAGTATTTTGGTAAAAA
>NZ_JAUBSD010000100.1:0-27263 GCF_036704575.1 Microcoleus sp. K5-D4 | reverse complement strand
TCTGGCTTTTCGCTCATCTGACTACATTACCAGATTTTTCGGCTCTCAATCAACTATTTTTTACCTGAATCCTTACGCTGGAACAAACAAAAAGGCGTGGTCGTAGATTAAGTATTATCGGACTTCTCCAACCGGGAATTAGTTTTGTTTACGGTTTAGTAATTGGGGGTGTTGATCGAAAAGCTTATATCAAAATGATGGAGCGAGAAGCCCAGGAAGCTGCTGAGATTGGACGACCGAGAGTGATCGTACAAGACAACGGCCCAATACACCGATGCCAAGAAGTCCAACAGTTATGGCACAAGTGGGAAAAGCAAGGTTTATACATCTTTTTTTTGCCCAAGTATTGTTCGGAAATGAACCCCATTGAATTAGAGTGGCAACACATTAAAAAAGATGAATTAGCGGGACGAATGTTTGATGATGAGTTAGAGCTCGCCTATGCCGTAATTCATGGAGTAGAAGTTAGAGGACAAAGGGGAAACTACACTACACAACGCCTTAAGTTTAACTCCAATTATGCTGCTTAATGTTTTGTTACATAAATATGTTTTTTCCCGCCTACCTACTTACTTCCTGTGTTTCTATTTTTATTGGTTTGCCACTGAATTCCTGTTGACCACAGCATCTAAACACTTGTGGCCGTAATATCTCCTCTCTATCTACTCGGTCAAACCCTTTTGTGGTTTTTCCCGGATGTCCTGGTTGCCCTCCTGGTTTCCGTTTTGGTGTTTGCCTCTTGGATGGTTGATCTTCTGGTTTCTTCTCTGCTTTTTTGAGGAGGTCGGCCGATGGAGGTTTTGATGATATTGTACTTTCTAAATCTATGCTGACTTTTAGTTCCTGTATTTTTTTTTCTAGTTCTACTACTCTCGATTTTAATTGCTCTATAGCCTTCGCCTCCTCCATAATTATCTCTACCAGTGGCGAGGGAGCCAACTGGTTCAATATTTCACTGTCTAGTTTGAGAGGCTGCTATTTTTTCCTAATTCTAATAATCTCCCTCCAGAATCATCTTTGTCAATACCCCCTGACATGAATCCTTATCTAATGACTAATGACTAATGACTAATGCTGGCGAGTGGCTCCCAACTTGTCACATCTTCAAATAAAGATTGATACCCCGCTGCATTGGGATGAAGCCCGTCTGCAATCAGACGCGATTGCCACCAATCACTGCCCCGATTTATCCATTTATCAAAAATATCTAAATAGGGAATTCCCCGCAACTCACAAGCTAATTTCGTTGCTTCTTTATACCGATATTGGTCAGCATGACTGTAATACAAACAATCTTGAAAAGGCATTTTACTTTCATCCACCGGCACCATCCCCACAAATATCACCGGACAAAGTTGTTGGGACAGGTTTAACAAATGATCCAAAACAGTTTTAAAATGTTCAAAATCAGTGTAGCTGCGCCCGGTAGGCGACTGCACTCTCGCCGAATCGTTGAGACCTACTGAAAGAATAATCGCATCCGGGACACGGTTTCTGAGCTCGCCACGGTGGCGAAACTCGTTTTCGAGTCGCTGGGAGACTTGATAGGTGCGATCGCCCCGAACGCCCAAATTGTATAAAACGTGTCCTGCACTCTCCGGTAACATCCACTGGCGTCGCAATCTTTCCACCCAGCCACCGCCTACACCGTCGCCAAAACCGTAGATTAAGCTGTCGCCGAAAGCAACCAATTTGAGGGGATGAGAATTTACCCGATGCAAGTTACCAAAGAAATAGGCTGTTGCTGCCTGCATAAGCAATGATACTCAGTTAATAAATTATGAATCTTGACATACTAAACTAGAATGTAACATTACCTAAAGTAGGGAGTCTCATGGTTAAGCGTCCAACTTTCGATTCAACTCAGCTAACCCGTCGGGCGGAAGAGTTGATTAACGGTGCATCCAACCGCTATCGGATTACGGTGCAGGTGGCGAACCGCGCAAAACGCCGTCGCTATGAAGATTTTGACAATATGGACGACCATCAAATGAAACCTGTAATGCGGGCGATATTTGAGATGTCGGACGAACTGACTCAGCCGGAAATTATCGGAGACATCTAGACTTCAGGAGTTTTGGGTTTTGAGTGGTGAATTGCCAGCAATTTTTGTCAACTCAAAACTCACAACTTTTTTAAACTAGACTTGGGCGCGCGGGACGAGAAACGCGGTTTATTCCTAGCTGCCTCGTTAAAAAACCTCTGATTGTTTTACTAATAAACCGGGTGGATGAGCGTAAATCCTAAAAGTATAAACTAGGACATCTCCTGGGGCTAAGTGTATGAAATTATTCTATTTTTCAAATTGTTGTCAAAACCGTGAATAGATTAAAGCAGGGCTTAAGTTTTCTGTTTGTTACTTTGAGTGTAGCGATTTTCACGCTTTTGAGTTGGGTCTTGGAATCCGGGGAACTGAGTATGTCGGCTTTGGAACCTTCGCTGCTGCGGAGTTCTGAGTCTGCCTCAGTGCAGCGGGTGGCTCAACAATCTGCGCCGCCGCAAGTTAGGGTGCAAGATGCGTGGAAATTGGTGTACGAAAAATTGCCGGATTTCCCGATCGAAAATAACTACATTTCTAAGGAAACAGGAAAAGTCGATCCTACCAATACTTTAGTCGGGCGGTTGATTCGATATCACGTATTTGTCAAAGGACGGCCGCCCAATTACCGCTTTGATTGGAAGTTGAGTTTAGCTGACTATTTGGGGGCAACTCCTGATTATTTGGTTGAAAGCGTTTATCCGGGAAAGGACGTTTTGCGCTCAAATCCAATGGAACAGGATCGTGCTGCTATTCAAAGGTTAAATAGAGAACAGCGAGATGCTTTGGTTCAAGCTTTGGTTGATGTTTTTACGGAGAATTCCGGGGGTGGGCGCACACCTGCGACGGGGGAAAAACCACAAGGGCGATCGAATTCCCCGGAAATACCGCAGCCGCAGCCGGGAGATGCGAAGTTGTTACTACCGTAATACTCAGGGATGCAGAAACCGGGTTTTTTACGGAAATACTGCATCCCGGCTTTTGAAAATGGTAAAAAACCCACTTTCTTTCGTATTTATTGGTAATATCAAATCTGTGAGTATCGAAATTATTCCTATCTCTCTTCTCGACCTCTGCGTGAATCCGCCTCAATCCATTGTCATCTGCGCTTGCTGAAATGATCTTTTTTTGACCGCAGATGAGGGCAGATAAACACAGATTAACGCAGATGAATTAGATGGATTCCGGTTGCACCATCGGGAATTGTTGACAGTTGACTGGATTTGACTATTCCGATGCAACCGGAATTAATATAAGTCCTACTAATCTAAAATCCAAAATCTAAGATCTAAAATCGCTTGATGGTGGAACGTGTAATTAAAACGGGTGTTGGGTGGCGTTTGGGATGGAACCCGGAGGCCGAGGAGTTTAAGGGTTTAGTGGCTGGCGACGGTTGGGCGATCGAACTCACAGAGGCTGAGTTAAACGATTTTTGCCGATTGTTGGAGCAATTAGCCGGCACAATGAGTCACATGGCCTCTGAGTTAATGGACGAGGAAAAAATAGCAATTGAAGCCGAAAGCGACTTGCTGTGGGTGCAGGTGGAAGGCTATCCCGAAGCTTACAGCGTGCAATTGATCTTGAATGCTGGCAGGAGGTGCGAGGGTTGTTGGCCGGCGGCTGTGGTTCCGAGTTTGGTGCAGGCTGCAAAAGTTTTTAAAGTTTTTTGACTTTTTCGGGAATTCTATGCTAAGCTGTTAAAGCTGTCGGGGCGTAGCGCAGCTTGGTAGCGCACTACTTTGGGGTAGTAGGGGTCGTGGGTTCAAATCCCGCCGCTCCGATAGATGGAATCCTTATACACTAAGGATTCCATTATTTTTGGTAGATAAATCGTTCCTTACCCATTCTCAATAAGGGGTGACAGAATATGTCATACTCTGACAAAAAGTGGGATAAATCTGCGATATGCCAAAAGGCTCCGTAAACATTGAAGTTTTCAAGGATCGGCTACGGTTGGCGTGGTCATAGCAAGGGTTAAACTAAGCGATTCCCTCACGAGAACCGCTCGTCTCCAAAACCGTGCTTGATAGTTTCCCATCACACGGCTCCTCATTAATAAGGCTCTTTTCATGAGTACCTCTCTTACCCGATTTGACGGGCTTAGGCTTGGCGCTATTACAGCCAGATTTGTTGCCGAGACTTCCATCGTTGGCTGTCTTTTCATCGTGGCAATGTCGGTGAAGTAGTTGTAGATTTTTGGGCGTTGCTGAATCAAGGTATGAATGCCCCAGGAATGGGAATATCGTCAAACTTCAAGTAATGTATTAATAACTTAATAGAATGCTTGAGCATTTCCTCACATTTAGAATAACAAAGAGTCTTACGATGTAGCCGAGCTTGCGTAATGTCTTAGTCTGGTATTTTCCCCTTCTACTCGGGTCATATAAGTCTTGCTAATAACTTGCTCACCATCAGGAATAAACATGGGATATACAGACCATCCATCAGTTACATAAAAATAGCATTTCCATGCACTTACTTGGTCCCATAATGGTTCAAATGTCTTAGCGCTATGATCCCCTAATACCCATCCTAAAATTCCTGGTTTAAAGTGGTCAACCGCCGTCGCTCGCCATATCTTATCTGTTTTTTTTTACATAAGTTTGTAATTCATCGAGCTCACCAACTTCTGGAATGACTTCAGGGTCATAAACATCTGGCAACTGTTTTCCGACTTGTTTTACCCAATTTATTACTGTGGTATGATGAACACCCTTAACTCGTTCTATCGCCCGTAAACCCATACCATTGACATACATTTTTAGGCAATCACGTTTGATGGCTTCGCTATAACCTCGCTGGGGCTCATACTCATTGATGAATTGACGACCACATTGGACACAAATGTGATTCTGTTTTCCTTTCTTCTTGCCGTTTTTACGGATATGGGTTGATTTACATTCTGGGCATTGCATAAATTATTCCTCCTATTCATACTCTAACTCAGCAACGCCCTAATACCTTGACCGATACCAACAGGTATGCCGTGAGGTAAGGGTGTGGGTTGATGTTCATAGGTACGTTCTTTGAGGGTAGGTGCATGGGGTCTTAACCATGCTGTATGATCGATCGCTAATACTGGACGTTCTACTTGTGACATCTGCTGGATGTATAGTTGCATCAATTGGTCAAGGGGCAAGTCTACAATCTTGCAGCGCTTCGTAGACGCTGGATCACTCACGCCGAAATAAAGGATGTAGGCTAAATTTCGTAAACATGAGACGTGGCGCGTCGTCATTATCGCGTCTGCTAGTTCAAAGGTGGCATATGCAGGCATTGCCGAGACATTCATAAGCAAGTTGACGAAATTCCCGTAATTGTTCAAACAGAGATGGCAGGTAGATTTGAGATTTTTTGCTGAATTCTCAATTTTCTACCCTTACACTGTCTTTTGAAACTATGGCAGACAGTTTTTTGTGAGGTTGTCAGCCGAAGAGAACGTCAACGGTCGTCGGCATCTATGCTAGTGGTTGAGCCTCGCCTCATACCTCTTCACCAGCGACCATTGCCGTTCTTAATTTGAAATCTAACCGCGCTTTAAGACGTGCTTAGTCTAAACTCCAATTTGTTAAAAATCCAGATTATTTACAGGTGGATTTTTTTGAGGGCTATCGCACCCGAATACTTCATTCTGTAGGTGAGAAATCAGTGGTGGGTTAGAGAGTAACATCGAAGCGCGATAGCCCCTAAATTTTTTAACTTGCTATCCTGAAATTGTTCTAAAAAATCAACCCCATAGATTCACTAACTTTTTGCAGAACATCAAGCTGACAGCGACAAGACAGGAGACTCCTGCCGAATCGGAATCTCAATAGTAAACTCTGTTCCCCCGCCTGGTGCAGAAATACACCCCAAGCTTCCCCGGTGTTTTTCCACTACAATTTGCCAGCTAATCGATAGCCCAATACCTGTGCCCTTACCGGGGGGTTTTGTCGTAAAAAACGGGTTAAATACGTGGCGACGAACTTCTTCCGAGATCCCTGGCCCATTGTCCACAATTCGGACAGCTACGTAATTGCTGCTTGTTATTTCTGTGCTAATCCGAATCACGCTAGGATTCGCTTTAATTTCTTCTAGCGATCTCTGCGTGTTCCACTCGTCAATAGCATCGATCGCATTTGCAAGTACATTCATAAATACCTGATTCATTTCTCCCCCATAACAGTCCACTTCAGGCAGGTTTGGGCAATAGTCCCGCACCACTTCAATCGAGGGGCGGTCTGACTTAAATTTTAGTCGGCTCTGTAAAATCATTAGCGTGCTGTCAATGCCTTCGTGAAGGTTGACCGATCTCATTTCATATCCTTCTTGCCGTGCGAAGAGGCGCAAAGATAAAACGATTTCGCGGATGCGATCGGCTCCTAAGTACATCGATTTGAACATTTTAGGCAAGTCGTCTTTGAGATAATTTAGCTCGCTTGCCACGATTTCTGCTTGTATATCTGGAGCCGGATTAGGATAGTGCTTTTCGTAGAGGTCAAGGATAGTGACCAAAGTTTTTGAATATTCCAGAGCATAGGAAAGATTTCCATAAATAAAATTAATTGGATTATTGATTTCATGGGCGACGCCAGCTACGAGTTGGCCTAGCCCGGACATTTTTTCGCTCTGAATGAGCTGGCTTTGCACCAGCTTGAGTTCGTGCAGGGAATTTTCGAGCTGTAGGGCTTTGTGTCGCTCTCGCGCTTCCGATGCTTGCAAAGCTGCTTGTGCAAGCTTGCGTTCAGCAGCCTCCTGCTTGAGGCGTTCATTCGTTTGGGAAAGTTCAGCGGTGCGCTCTTCTACTCGCCTCTCTAGCTCTTGTGTCAAAACTTGTAGGTCGGCTTGCGCTCGCTCGCGCTCGACAATTTGCGCCTGAAGCTTTTTAGTTAGATTTCGCAGATTCAGGTGCGTGATAGCCCGAGCTAAAACTTCTTCCTGTTGAAGGGGCTTAGTAATATAATCAACTCCCCCCACATTAAAGCCTTTGACTTTGCTTTCTGTATCGTCCAGCGCGGTCATAAAAATGACAGGGATATCTTTAGTTAAGTCATTAGCTTTTAGATGTTGACAGGTTTTAAATCCGTCCATTTCTGGCATCAGAACATCCAACAAAATTAAATCCGGCTGGCAATATTGCACTTTTTTGAGAGCGTTAGACCCACTGCGAGCTACCCAAACAGTGAAGCCAGATGTACTCAAAAAATCCAATACTGAACCCAGATTAGTGGGCGTATCATCCACAATTAAAATAGTTCCTCTGTCTAAAGATTCGCTAGTCATTTTTAGTCCTCATCTAAACTGTTGAACAAATTCTACTAATTTGTCTTCTTCAAAGTTTTTGGTTAATTCAAGCAACTGATTGGCAAAAGGTGCATAACGCATATCTATTGCCTTCAGCTTGCTGGCTCGCTTCTCAATACTGAGGAGTTCACCTTTCATGGCTAAATCGAACAGGACTGCAACTTCTTCCGAAGGGGGAGCAATCAGTTGTTGGTCTTGGATTTGAGAAGGGGGATGGGTGAAGATACCTTCTGAACTGAAAGTTGTTCGCTCATCATAAACCCATTCTAAACGTAAATGGTGGCCCAAGCATTCTAATAACTTTTCTGCCCGAATTGGTTTGAGGAGAAAAGCGTTGCAACCAGCCTGGAAAATGCTTTGGGGTTCGCCGGATAAAATGCTAGCAGAAGTTCCGATCGCGATTACATCCTTCAATGGAGGGATTTTTCTGAGCCGCCTCACCGCTTCAAAGCCGTCCATGACTGGCATTACTAAGTCAATTATAATACAGTCCGGTTGAAATAACAGCGCTTTATTCACGCAGTCTTGACCGTCCGTTGCCTCCATTAATTCAAACCCAATGGGAGCTAAAAGATTAACGAGGACAGAGCGATTTTGCCAGCGATCGTCAACGACTAAAATTTTCCGCCGATCGCCTGAGAAACCCCTGATAATTTTTTCAGGTTCTTTTTGATACCCTTCCCAGCTTTCCGTAATAGGCAACTCTAACTCAAACCAGAAAATACTGCCTTTACCTAAAGAGCTTTGTACTTTCAGTTCGCCGCCCATCATTTCCACTAATTGGCGACTAATTGGCAGCCCTAATCCTGTCCCCTCTATCTGGCTAACTGAACCGCTGGATTGCTCGAAGGGCAAAAATATTTTTGAGAGTTCGTCCGGCGCGATGCCAATGCCTGTATCTTCTACTTGGAAAATAAATTTCGCTGTTAAGGATTCGGGAGTGGCGATGGGTGATGGCAAAGATTGCTGAGTCTCTAGTCTTTCTACTTTAAAACTAACGCCTCCTTTTTCGGTGAATTTTATGGCATTACCGAGTAAGTTGATGAGAATTTGCCGCAATCTTTTTTCATCGGCTTGGACGCAAGTGGGAAGTGGAGTTAGCGGTTCGTAAATCAAAGAGATTCCCTTCTGGTGGGCGCGAATCTGGCAGATTTCTGTAATGCCTTGGAGAAAGTCTGACAGGTGAAACTCGGTGAGGTAGAGTTCCATTTTTCCGGCTTCGATTTTGGAGAGGTCTAGAACGTCATTGATCAGAGTTAGGAGGTGTTCGCCACACTGATGAATGATGTTAATACCAGAATTTTGCTGACTGGTTAAACCTGTGTCTCGTTTGAGGATTTGGGTATAACCTAAAATGCCGTTGAGCGGTGTGCGAAGTTCGTGGCTCATGTTGGCGAGAAATTGGCTTTTGGCGCGGTTTGCGGCTTCGGCGGCTTGCTCGGCTCGCTGTCTCTCTTGAATTTCTACTTCTAGGCGCGTATTTTTGGCTTTTAATTCCTCGGTTCGCTCTTCTACTTTGACTTCTAAAGTGTGATAGAGGTTGGCATTCTCTAAGGCGATCGCAGCTTGTCCCGATAGCATCCGCAAAACTTCTACCCGCTTCGGCGTGAAAGCGCCAGCAATCACGTTGTTTTCTACGTACAGGATGGCAGTTAACTTACCTTGATATAGGATAGGCGCACACAAAATTGATTTTGGTTTGTGGTGGGTAATGTAGGGGTCGGCGTTAAAGATTTCCTCGCGGCCCGAATCATTTAAAACGACATCTTTCTGAGTTCTGGTGACGTAATTAAGTACGGAGATAGGCACTAGCCCAGAAGTTGATACTGGTAAAGATTCCAGCACTCGGACTCCATCTTTAGTCCCCGCCGCTTCTATAACCAGTTGACCCTCTTTTAAGAGAATAAGCGATCCAGTTTCAGCGCCTGCGTTTTCTATCAAAATTTTCATTAACTTGGTGAGCAAGTTAGGTAGAACAATTTCGCTAGAAATGGCACTCGATGCTTTCATTACAGTTGCCAAGTCTAGCAACTCTGTTTGAGCGCCTGTAATGGTCAAAGGAGGAATTGTCATCTTAGGATCGAAAGGGGTTTCGGTGACCGCAGGCGATCGCGCTATTAATTGCGGGTATTTTTCTTCTAGATGTTTAACTTTAGCTAAAGCTCCCCAGCGCATATAGGCATAATAAGCATCGGTCATGTAGGTGCGGGCAATCTTTTCTTTACCCCATGAAAAATAGAATTTAGCAGCGAGTTCGTGAGCTAATGCTTCTTCGTTGATATACTCGTTTTCTTTGGCAAGAGCGATCGCTGTGTCGTACATCTCGATCGCTTCTACTTTTTCGCCTAAAACACGATTTTTTTCTGCCTCTACTAAATAGAATTTATGTAGATGATTCATTGGGGCATAATGCGCCCATTTTTGCAATTTTTCTTGATTGGCTTGTACTCGGTTAAGAATGTCCTGTTGGTCGGACTGCGAAGTTTCAGGATACACAGCTAGCCGTACTAGAGAATCGTAGAAATAGAAGATAACAACAGTTAGCTGCCCTGTAGACGATCCGAAAGAACTTTCTACTTGAGGGATGTTTTTTAAAGCTTCCGCATAATTCTCAAACACATAACACAGCGCAACTTTGTGCAAGTATAAGTAATGAATTGCCAGTTGGTTGTTGGTTTGCTGATATAGCTGCAGCATTTTATCTTCGTCGTAGATTTCCCCCTTTAACTGGCATATATTTTCGCTTCTTCCCATCATGTTTAAGACGGCTTGCCAACAGATTTTTGTATTATTAAGCGCTGTTTCTTGGTTGATTTTATGAATGGCATCTGTGTAAGTTGCTATCTCTCGTTGGAGCTGCATTAGTTGCTTGCCCACAAAAAACGAGTAATGACTCCACACCATGACGGCATAGCCAGCATATTCTAAATCTCCAGTTTCGAGCCCAGTAGAGAAAGCTGCCAGGAAAGGTTCTAAGGTATTTCGGACGTGTTCTTTCCAATGTTGAACGGCAGCATACACTAAGTGGCAAGTCTTGACTTCGATTTCTTTGGCATTTAACTTTGACACTAGACGTAAAGCTAATTGACCGAACTCATAGCCCCGCTCAATATCTCCTACCGCCCCGCAAAGAAGAAGACTGTATACCGCATACGCAAAGGGAGACACAGAAGCATTGCCATATTGAACGGATAAATCGATTTGTTTGCACACTGTTAAAGGCACCAGTACGGGCATTCCAGAATAGCAAGCAGAAAATATACTTGACAAAATCCTGATCGCTGCTAATTGATAAGGATCGGTCATTTCAGGGAGATCGATTAAGTCCTCAATTCGAGTTCCGCTCAAAATTGCCGCAGTTTCCCCCAGCGCCTGCCCAATATCAGATGGGTTTGGCGAGTCGGGAAACTCTACCTCCAACTGCTTTAAGACTTGCAGCCCCGTATTCAATGCTTCCTGCAGCTTGTTCTGCGCCATATAAGCTTGAATCTGGACTTCGTACACTTTTACTATGTCCAATAGCGTTTTGGCGCAGTTTTGTACTATCTCAACGAATCTCTGCATTCTGTCAAAATCACCACTCAAATATGCTGACTCTGCTGCTTCTTCATGCAGCCTTAAAGCCAGTTCATATTGATTGTCCCAACTATCTACCGCTAACAGAGATAAACCCACTTGCAAATATTTGACGGCGGAATCGTGGGCTGTAGCAGCTTTCGCTTTCTGACCTGCAATCAGATTCAATTGGGCTAGTTCATATTTTTGGGATTCATTGGTAAGTAAGTCAGTACCATAATTGAGTTGGTTAACTAAAGCGAAAATATTTTCTTTTCGGTCTTCAGGCGTTGTACTTTGCAGCAGCAGTCGACCGATTTTTAAGTGGGTCTCTTTTTTCTGATCATCGGGAATCAAAGAATAGGCAGCTTGCTGCACTCGGTCATGTAAAAACTTGTAGTCAACCTTCACATCAGTTAAGGTAAAACCGCCCGATTCTTCCTGACTAAATACGAGGGGAATTTTGTATTCATTGCTCAAAGGTAAAATCAACCCAGCTTGAAGTGCTGCCCACAATTGCGCTGCCGTGACTAAGGAAGATTCCTGATTGACAATCGCCAAAACTTCTAAGTTAAAAGTGTTGCCAATACAAGCAGCAAATTTTAATACTTTTTGTGTATCTTCGGGCAATTTGCGTATGTTTCTAGCAATTAGTTCGACAACATTGTAATCGGTGATGCCGATCGCTTGAATTTGCTCGATATTCCATTGCCACACGCCAGAATATAAATCATAAGTCAACAAATCTTCTTGATATAGAGTTTTGAGGAGTTGACTTAAGAAGAAAGGATTGCCTTGCGTTTTATTAAAAAGTAGAGACGCGAAATTTAGCGTCTTTACAGACAGGGATTCCGAACCGCCAGATTCATTTAAAGTATCCGCAATTAATTCTTCGACATGAACTAGGTGTAATGGTTGAAGGACAATATTATTCACCGTCGCACCAGTTTGGCGAATCTTGTCAATTGTTTGAATCGTCGGATGAGTTGGAGAAACTTCGTTATCTCGATATGCCCCAATCAGCAATAAATACTTGCTATCAGAATCAGTTATTAGCAATTCAATTAACTTCAACGATGCTGAATCCGCCCACTGCAAGTCATCGAGGAAGATAACTAAGGGATGGTCAATAGTCGTAAATACGCCAATGAATTGTTTAAAGACTCGGCTGAAACGGTTTTGAGCTTCAGTTGCCCCTAGTTCTGCTACGGGTGGCTGTTTGCCAATAATTAATTCGACTTCAGGGATAACATCAATGATGACTTGTCCGTTATCGCCTAAAGCGGATAAAAGTTTTTCTTTCCAAGTTTGGATTTCTACTTCGCTTTCGGTTAGAAGTTGCTGAGTTAAGGATTGGAATGCTTGAATCAGGGAAGCATACGGAATATTGCGCTTGAACTGGTCAAATTTACCTGCAATAAAATAGCCTCGTTGCCGCACAATGGGTTTGTGAACTTCATTGACCAAAACTGTTTTGCCTATCCCGGAATAACCGGAAACTAGCATTAATTCGGTTGTGCCACTGGCAACGCGCTCGAAAGTTTCTAGAAGTTTTTCAATTTCTTGGTTGCGACCGTAGAGCTTTTGCGGTATGTTTAATTGCCCTGCTTTATCCGCACTTCCAACAACAAAGTTGGAAATATATCCGCTAGCCTGTAGTTTGATCAAGCAAGTTTCTAAGTCAAATTTTAGTCCTTCAGTGCTTTGGTAGCGGTCTTCAGCATTTTTAGCTAATAACTTCATCGCAATCGCTGAAATTTGTGGTGGGATTTCAGGATTTAGCTGGTGAGGGGGAATGGGAGTTTTGGCAATATGGCTGTGTACCAATTCCAGCGGGTCTGTGGAATTAAAGGGCAACTCGCCTGTGAGCATTTCATAGAAGGTAACGCCTAGTGAATAAAAATCAGTGCGGTAGTCAATTGACCGATTCATCCGGCCAGTTTGTTCTGGCGACATATAGGCGAGTGTGCCTTCGAGCAAATCTGGATGGCTGAGCGTCGAATTTTCTCGCTCCAGGCGCGAAGCGATGCTGAAATCAATAAGTTTAACTTTTTCAGTGGCTGGGTTGATGATAATATTTTGTGGTTTTACATCTTTATGAATAATGTTATGTTTGTGGAGTTCTGCTAAGGCAGAGACAAGCTGGAGACCCAAAAAAAGAAATTGAATGATTGTGAGTTTTTTACCATTCATCCAATCGTTGAGAGACTCGGAGCCTGAATCTTCTAATATCAGTGCTAAACCGTTTTTATAGCTTTCTAAACTAATGGCTTTGACAATCGATTCTACGTTCAAGCTGTGCAGGATTTGATATTCGTGTCGCAAGCGGGTGATGTCAGAAAGAGTGGGATACTCAGCCTTTAGCCTTTTGACGATCACGCTGGAAAAGTCCGAATCCTTCCGAGCGCGATCGACTGAAGTTCTTATCCCGCTGTGGAGGGTTTCAACGAATTGATAGCCAGCTAAGTTGAGAGTCATTGTTATTCTACGGAGCGCAAGGAAATTGAGCGTGAGGTTAAGGCCGGTTTTAAAACTTAATTATTGTTAGAGCTGATTGTAACATAGTAGTTTACTCAACAAAAGTGAGCTCATGTTTCGCTTCTGGCCATCCTGGTCTCATGAGATTGTGTTGTTAACTGTAGTGCCTCAATGCGCGTTTTGGGTGTTTGTTGAGGGATTAGTCGGCTGCACTTTCTGTTGGGGTGTCGAGCGAGTGTTTTCCCGTTGCTGATAATTACAGCGTATTCCAGATTTATGAAGTACAGTATCAGCAGCTTGTAAACCAGTTTTTGAAGTGCTTGGTATTGACCAAATCAAGCGCCGTAGCAAGTATTACGTCAACCATCTTGGTAGTTTTTGGTGAGAACGGATGTAAAAAAATTCCGTTGTGATCACCATAATTTTATCTGATTAAAATCCGGAGAATAGGGTGATAAATTCAGGACATTGGCACCAGCCGCTGGAATCAATGGTTCAATTACCGCCAACTTATGAGCTGGTATATTATCAATTCACTTCGACTGTACTATCCCCTAAGTTGGGTACTAAAAAGTGTTGAATAAAGACTTCAAAAGCCTGACCCTCCATTGACCAATTTATGGTTTTTAATCCTACTACTTGTTTTAATCTGATGGCTCCGACTACTGTAACTTTTTTACCCCGATAAAAGGGTTTTAAATCGTAGACTCTATGACCACATTTTGAAGGTGCATGGGTTCGTGTCAACCCCAATAAAACGCCAATTTCCTCCAAAAAAACCAGGTTGTCAGGGTCAAATTTTTTCACCTTTTCCCAATATTCACACCTCAGAAGGTACTTCTTTCAGTGGCAGACTGACTACTGCGTATGGTCTTTTTTTTCGCGTCAAATTTTGTTTTTGTAGTTCACGACACATCATGCTAGGACTGACAGCTTCCTTGTAGTTCAAACGCCAATATTCACAATATTCTGACAACGTGCTATTCGGATATTTTTCTACCATCTGGGTCAATTCCGTCCGGCGCGAGTTTAACACACTTTTGGCGCTTCCACCCTGTTTTCCGGGTTGAACATGACCAGTCGTTTGTTTTTGTTTTAAAATTTTTTGAACAAACCCTTTACTCACATCAAATCTGGCGGCTATTTTCCTAATTGATGTATCACCTTGTTCATAGATTTTAACTATTTTCTCACGCAACTCGATCGAATAGGGTTTCATTTCTTTCGCTTATGTACTAAATACACTGTATCATATATACGTGGAATATACTCTATTTAATCAAAAGTATAAAAAATGGCGTTTGTCAAGTACAAACGCCATTTTATAGAATTACAAACGTGGCGTCTTATCTTGTTTAAACGACGCTAACAATTCGCGAATTTGGTCGGCCGCAATCTCGCGCCCGCCCAAACCAAAAGCTAGAGCAATGCCAACTGCGATCGCCCCAAGCAGCAACCCGAAAGCCAAATTCACAATATCGCTGCCAATGCCCATTTGTTGCAGCGCCAAGGCCGAAACAAAAGCAATAATCGCGATCCGAGCCGTTTGGCCCAAAAGCCGCGCTTGGCGAGTTCCAGAACTGGCAATCAAACTAAAGGCCAGATTCGCCAAATACAAGCCGATCGCAAATACCACCAAACCAGCCAGCACCCGACCTGCAACCAGGACAATACCGCTAACAATCGCCGTCAGCGCTGGAATCCGCAGCACATCGGTAGCAGCCACCACAGCAAACAGCATGATGCCCACCTGCACCACGATGCCGACAAACTCAGAAGGAGTGCGGACCGGAAGTTCCGGTTCCTGAAGAATCGTTGCCTCCGGATCGATCGAACTCGGCGGTAGCCGCAGTCGCTGTTTCGGCTGTTGCACTCCCAACCAAGAAAAGACATTGTTAAAGCCAATTCCCGTCAGGATATTAGTCACCAAATCGCTGATCCAGCGACCCAAAAAGTAAGCAACCCCCAGAATTAGCGCTGCTGTAAAAATGTTGGGAAGCGCGCCCAGAACCGTGTTGAGCATCGCGATTGCCGGCTGCGAAATCGCCTGAATGTCCAAAGCGTTCAGAGCTGCGATCGCCGTTGGAATCAAAATCAAAACATAGACTATCGTCCCGACAATCCACGACAGCGATTGTCCGCCCGAAGTCCGCGAAATTCCAAACCGAGCGCCCAAACCGTCCGCCCCAGCAGCGGCCAACAGATTCGTGACAATCCGCCGCACCACCATAGCCAGTAGCCAGCCCACAAACCCAATCAGCACAGCTTCCAAAATTTTCGGAATTGCCGCCAGAATTTGGTTGAGTAAATTATTAACCGGCAGCAGAGCCTGCTGCATTTCCAGTGAGTCGAGAATCAGTGGCAAAAACAGCAGAAAAATGAACCAGTACAGCGCATTGGCCACAGTATCGCTCAGCAGCAAAGGGCGCTCAGTGGGCGCTGCGCCCACCTCCTGATTCAAGCGCTCGTCCACGCTAAAAGCCCGCATCGCCCGCGATACGGCCATTTTGGCTACAGTTGCCAACACCCAAGCAATCCCCAACCAAATTAGCGCGCCGGCTAACTTCGGCAAGAAACCGGTAATTTGATTGAGAAAAGTATTGAGGGGTTGCGAGACAGCCGTTAGATTCAGGCGGTTGAAAAAGGCAATTAGGAAAAAGATAAAAATGATCCAGAACACCGCTGCGGAAATCCATTTTTCCACTTGCGGGGCTCCAGCTCCTTCCGGTCGGCCGGTAATCCAAGCAGCCAACCGATTGTCGATCGTAGTCTTCTTGAGCAATCCCCCGACTACAGATGAGACGAGGGCTGATACTATCAAGCCAATTAGCAGGATACCGACTGCCCAGAGGAGATTTTCAATGTTTGAGCCCTGAAGGAAATTGTTAATTCCGCGTTCGGCATCTGTCAGCGGATTCCCGGGCTGGGCCTGGGCCAAAATGCGATCGGACAAAGCCGCTATGGGGCCCGATATCGGCTGAGTTATTTCTTGCCAAGTTTCATTCATTTTTTTCTCAGGTTAACGTCACATTTGACAAGGAGAAGACGAAACTTTAATAATAGTTCCAAAAAATCTAGGCATCGCCTAAATTTAATATTTGTACACTTTTAATGTACTGGGTTAACTACAAAACCCTCTATCGAATTTGGGATCAACCCATCTCCTACTGCTTTTGGGCCAATATTCAAAAAACCGTTTACATCGGCCTTTATGAAGCGTCCAGTTTGGGTTCTGAACAATCCTCTTTTTACCCTACTGCCAATGTAGTCGGAATGTTGTTAAATTGGTTCCAAATCCAAAGCTGAACATTTGGAGGTGTAACTCTCCTCACCTAACCCAACTTGAATTCCCGCAAGTTGTCCTTTGTACTACAACATTTGCACAAACCGGCAATGGGGAATACAGGGAAAATTTTGATTATTAACTTTACCAGTATTAATCCCATCTTTAAAATCATCGTTCCCGCCTATAGCCAGCAAGCCCATTTGATGATTAACCAGTCCTTTAATAATTGCGGAACTCGTAGTGTAGAGGTAGTAATCCACTTTACAGTTACGCTTGTGCCACAATTGGGCGACTTTTTTACGGTTTTTTTGCGCTACGGGCAGCAATGATTTCAATGCCGATGAAACTTGATTGCAGTATTGGTTTCTTGACTTAACACCCTGTCCCTCGTAGATTGTCGGTACTAACCCAGGAACATTGTAGGTTAATGTTGCCAGATTGTTTAATCCTAAACCTATAGCAGCTACTCTCTGATTAATTTGTAAAGGCTGTTCTAACTTTTCCGAGAACACCTCGACAACATAACAACCTACTTTGGGAACAATCCGGATTTCCAGAAGCGAGATGACTTTTGAGCGCAACCAAATATTAGTCCCAGAGGAACGATAATATCCTTTTTGTAAGGCTTTTTTGCTGACAGCTTGACAATTAAATACAACAACATAGCGCCCCTCCTCTTTTGTTCGCTCTCTTGAACCTTTATAATGAGGGATTTTCGGGGCGGCTTTAAATTTAGTCGTGTCTTCCTGATAGTTTCGCACCCCCAGATAGTAGCTAGTCCTTGCTTTGATCATTAAGCCGAGGGTGCTTTGTGCTACCTTTGCAGGCAGTGATTTGTAATCAGGACTTGTTTTGAGCGCGTGATAAACAGCCAGAGCGTTTGTTTGTTGGCGAGCGAAAAAGTTTTGACGGTAGATGTAATTAGCGCTATTGTAAATATTTTTGCAAAGCAAAGACAGTCTATCGGCTTCTCGATAAAACCTATGGTTTGGTTTAATGATGTGCCTTTCGACTAACTTCATAATCAGTATATATACTTTATTTCAAGATGATACACTGTATTTATGAGTGTGTCAATCTTTTAATTTCTGGGAAAATTGACGTTACAAGTAAATAAAGGACTATCAAGTAAGCAAAGTTTTGTAATACCCTCCTTGTTGCAGGTTCTCATGTCAATTCGTCAAGTTTTCGAGCAATCCATTGAAATTCGCGCTGCTGCTACTCTGGTAGAGCAATGTATAGTCGATCGCACTTTAATGCACAAGTGGCTCAATCCCCTGCTACGCTGCGATCCCCAGGGCGAATGGGATACTACCGTAGGAAGTCGCAGCTTATTTATCATAAAAATTCCGGTTTTGCAACCCTCTTTAGAGAGTGTTGTGTTGGAGCGACAACCCGGTTTAATTGTTTGGGGGTTTGACGGATTTTTCAAAGGATGCGATCGCTGGGAATGCCAGCCGCAAATCCAAGGAACTCTCTTGATTAACCGCTTTGAATTTCAAATTCCCAATCGTTTAATTAGATTTGGTTTCAATCGCTTTGCAGCCCCTTGGACAGAAAAAGATATGAAAGACCAACTCCGCCGACTCAAGCGGGTAGCCGAGCAACTATCTCAAAGAATGGGTAAGGGGTAATGGATAATGGGTAATTGGGAACTTTTACCCTCGCGTAGCCGAAGAATTGGTAATGGGTGATGAGTAATTGCTAATAGCTGAAAGCTAGAGCTAATAGGAAAAAAAGCACCAATTCCCAATTCCCCATTCCCCCTTCCCTCCAACTTCAGTTATTTATTTCGCACTTCCCGATGGAGTGGGCTGACAAATCATTTCTCTCGCCGAATTCACGGCTTGGTTAGCCGTATTTTGCAAAGCCGGGGAATTCTGATACAAAGCTTGCAAATCTTGCACATCTTTAATCACTCGTTCGTAAATAACCATCGCTTGATTGCCGTCAACTTCTAAAGCAGCAGGGCTGTAATTTTGCATCAATTCAATCAGCGATATTTTGCCATCTTTGGAAGCGGCGACTAAAGCATCGCGCAGTGCGGGCACGCTTTGAAGCCGAGCACTCGGCGCATAAGCAACCTCGCCCAATTGTTTAAAAACAATTTCCCCAAAATAAGTGCTTGCTAGCCGCGCTACTAATTGGGAATCTAAAGGCACTTCTCGCGTTAATATTTCGCGCATCGACTGGGGAGTTTGTTTCGCAAGACTCAGAACGCTTTGCAGTTGAGATGATGCTTGGCCGGTTTGTGCAAAGCTTTGCAAGTCGCTCATCGGTAATGTTACGTCAACAGCACCGTATTTTACGGTAACATTATCTAATGCAAAGGCTTTGCCGCTGCTTAGGAATACTGCACTTGTTCCCAGCAAAAGCGCCAAACCTAATGATAAAGACTTTGACATTCTTTTGGTTAAATGGGCTGACAGCGGTTGCATTCCGTTGAGATAACCTTGTAGAAACTGAAAGTTCATGAGTTTGTGCCTCTTTACGTCAAAATACTTTTTCGATCGGTCGTCTGTGCAGGTATCTGTGCGGGTATCAGTCGGAAAAGTGGAATCGGGATTTCCGTAAATGACCTATAATTTTACAGTTATGTCCCGCAAATTCCACCTATCAAAAGATAGGTGTTAATTGACAATTAATATGTTATGATTACCCGTTTGACAATCTTAGATACCGTTGCAAAAATTATAAAAGCGAAATTGGGTCGTCGGGCAGCAGTTTATTGAGTGTCGCTTGAATAGGTCTTATAGTGTGCGATCGATACCGAATTTAAGTTCACATATCCCGATCGAGCCGATCGACCAATTGGCGAATTCTAGCAGCATCAGGAGCATTCGGAGCATTTCTCAGATATAGTTCCAAATCGTGGCGCGCTTCGACCAAGCGTCCCAGTTGATAATAGAGAATTCCGCGATCGCGCCGTTCCCCCAGCGCATCGGGAAACAGCAGCAAAATCCGTTCGATCGCTAAGAGTACCCTCGAAGCATCTCCCTGTTGCAAGTAAATCGCCTTCAGATTTCCCAGCATTCGCCCTAATAAATGTCGGCGACTTACCGGGGCGAGAAAAGCCGGCTGCAACTCCATAGGTTGACCATAAATTTGAGAAAGTCTGGCTTGACAATCTTCAGGAAACAATATCTCGCCGCCGTTAAACGCATCAACAAAAATACCAGCCTCTTCAAAATCCGGTCTAATTAAAAAATGTCCTGGCATCCCAATTCCCACCATCGGAAAATCAATGCGCTTAGCAACCTCCAAATAAACCAAAGATAAAGAGATCGGAATGCCAGTACGCCGATCAATCACTTCATTCAAAAAACTATTGCGGGGGTCGTAATAATCAACATCATTGCCCGCAAACTGCAACTCCCCGTATAAATAGCCGTTAATAGTTTGAATAATCCGCAGCGGATAATTCTGTGCCGGCAGGCGATCGCGCACTTCATCTGCGATCGTGTCGAGAGCGTTGAGATACTCCTCTGGCTCTAAATGTGGGTATTCTTCCAAAGCCATATAAAGAGCAGCTTTCGCCAGGTCGATCGAGCCATCAGGCTGATTTATTTCTCGATAAAATAGTTGTCGGGCGATCGGAAAATCCATATTTATGATTTATTTGATTTTAATTGACATTTTATACGAATATCCAGTTGCCCAAAAAAATATTAAAAACATCTCTCTTCTCTTCCTCTCTGCGTTCTCTGCGCCCTCTGCGGTTCAAAAAAAACAGTCTTGTATGTAACGCGCACCTTACAGCTTAACTTTTAACCTTCAAATCCCGTGACTTTTACCAATCACCCAACTGCGGCGAAAAATCCGAGCCAGAGTCGATTCTTCCAAAGCAAAATAGATAGGGCGGCCGTGAGGACAAGTGCGCGGATTGCGAGTTTGCTGCCATTCATCCAACAAATTTTGCATTTGGGAAAGACTCAAAGGAGTACCGTTTCGCATAGCGCTACGGCAAGCAGTCGCAACTTGAGCCGCTTGTAAATCTGCGACTTTACTGAGTTCAAAAAGCGCATCCGCACAGTCATCTCGCTCGGCTAACAATTCAGGAACTTCACGGACAGCCCATAGCTGTTCGCCAAAACTTTCTACTTCCAAATCCAAGCGGGATAAATTCTCAATTTGCAGCGCAGATAATTGACTGAGAATCACTGGTTTTTCTAGACTTTTTAGCTGCCAAGCCGCGCACAATTGCTCGTACAAAACGCGCTCGTGAGCGATGTGTTGTTCCACCAACCACATTCCGCTGGAATGTTCCGCAACAATGTAAGTATTGTGAACTTGAGCGATCGCCCTCAATTCCATCAATCCTATTTTATTAGCTTTTTCCTGTTCGCCGTCTTCATCATTCTGCCTAGCCGAAATCCCGACACTGTAAGCACTTTTTTGTTCCGATGCCTTCAGCAATTTTCCCACTCGATCGGGAATTGGGGCAGGTGGCAAAACTTCATCGTTCAAATGCAAAGCACGAGCAATTGCCGCGCTAACTTGTGCTTGCCAAAAACTCGGATCGTGCAGATAAATTTCAACCTTAGCGGGGTGGCGGTTCCAGTCGATTTCTGAAGGGGAGATTTGCAGGTGGACAAAACACACGGGATAGCGATCGCGCGGACAAGTGCGGGCAAAGGCGCTGAGAATAGTTTGCTCTAATTCCGGCGAGCGCACAACTCGCCGATTTACCCCAACTTTCACCCAATCCGGCCGCCTGCGGTGACACCGATCCGGCAAACCAATTACTAATTCCAAACGCTGGGAATGGGGCATTTGGAATTGGGAACTGGCAACTGGCAATTGGTAATTAGGCTTAACTGTAGCGCCAACAAGTGGAGTTTCTACTAATAAATTTGCTGCTTTCTGATTTTGAGGACTCGCAGGCAAATCTAACTTTAAATATTGCAAATCGCTCGATCGCACACCGCGCACGAATTGAGGTAAAAGTTGTTCCGCTGTGCTACCAGGAGTTACGTGCAAACAAGGCGTGTTTCCTTGACGCAACTGCCAATTAACGTGCGGGTGACAAATAGCAATTTGTTGAAGAGTTAATTGGATCGATCGCATTTGCTGTGCCGGCGACAAAAAACTGCGGCGCACAGGCCAATTGCCAAACAAATTATCAACAGTCACCACCGTACCCGGAGCGATCGCCGCTGTTTCCACCTCTACAGCTTGGCCTGCGTTATTGTAAACCACCCGCCAGCCCGATCGAGCATTTTCAACTTCCCCCTTGTTAAACGATGATTTGGCGGGAGTTTGCGCCGACTCTCGATTTTCCGAAACATCCCCCAATCCCAAATCATTCGATCGGCTCAAAACCTCCAAACAGCCCAACTGAGCTAAACTGTGCAAAGCTTCCCCACGAAATCCCAAAGTATCAATTTTGTAAAGGTCAGCTTCAGTGGTAATTTTGCTCGTACTGTGAGGCGAAGCCGCCTGCTGCAAATTTTCCAGATCCATTCCCGTACCATTATCTGCAACTTGCACCCGCCATTGTTCCGGCCAGACAGAAACAACGATGCGAGTTGCGCCAGCATCCAGAGAATTTTCAACTAATTCTCGTACCGCAGCGGCGATCGAGTCAATGACTTCGCCGGCGGCAATTAAATTGATAACTTCTGTGGGTAAGGTTTGAATAGTAACTGGCATCAAATTTTTAGCAGTTCGTTAATTCAATTATACTGGATTCTCCAAGTCGCTACACAGTATTAGGGCTTACGCTCTTAAACCCTGTTTATTAGGAAAATATTGTTTTATCACAAGATATATACTCATCAACTAATTCACTGATGCTGAGTTAGAAAGTCCTAAGTATAATCTTCCTACCTACTTAATTTAGCTCTGCTAAAACCATGATTTTCGGCAAGCGGATGTAAAAAGTTGTGCCTTTTCCGTCCTCTGACTCATAACTAATTTTTCCTTTGTGAGCCTCCACGATCGACTTAACAATTGCCGTTCCCAATCCAGTACCAGTCCGCTTGCCATAAGTCACAAACGGTTCAAATAACTTTTCCTTAATTGTCGGTGGAATGCCGGGGCCGTTATCGTAAATGCTAATTTCGGCCCACTCCTCACTTTGTGTCACCGCAATCTCCACCCGACCCCCTCTTCCGCCAAAAGCCTCAACAGCATTCCCAACTAAATTTTGTAAAACGCGCAAAATCTTATTTTCATCCGCTTCCACTATTACTTCTGTCACCCGTACTGCTAAATCTACTTTTGCTGCTTCACAATAAACTCTGTTCAACTTTTCAAACTGCTGCAACGTCTGAATTAAATTAATTGGTTTCTTATTAAATACAGAATTTCCTCTCGAAAATTCTAAAACTTCTTCAGCCATCCCCAACATTCGATGAACCTGCAATTGAATAAGTTCACACCACTCCTGAGTTTCCTCATCTGGGTGCATTTCTTTTAGCATTTCACTGGAGAGTTTAATGCCGGTAAAAGGACTTTTGAAATCGTGAATAATTGTACTCACCATTTCTCCTACCAATACCATTTTTTGTTTGTGTACCAACTGGCTAACATATTGATCCGTGGTATCCCGTAAATTTTTAGTAATGAAACTAAACATTTGGAGTACCGAACTGCCTTTAGCAAACTGGAGAGTTGCTATGAGTTCTTCACGGGCTATTTTGGCCAAAGTCGAGCCTGCAACTGCCACAGCCCTAGCACTGCGAGGCTCTCCGTCTAAAACTCCGAGTTCGCCAAAATAATCGTCTGGCTTAGCCACAGCAACAGTTTGATATTTATTTTTTTCAAGCCGCTTGCTAAACTCGACTTTACCTTCTAAAACTAGATAGAAAAAATCCGCTGTTTCTCCTTCTTCAAAAACCAGCGTTTCCTCATCAAAACTCTCCAAAACAGCTATTTGGCAAAGGTGAGCAGCTTGCTCTGGTTCAAAATAAGACATAAATCGATGAGATGCCAGATCCATGTGAAAATACCTAAAGCTTAATTTAAACAGTTTCTTTTTTCTATTTTCGCCGATCACCATCGGTGCGTTAATAAAATACAATACAGCTTTAATCTGCCTCTCTTTTCTAGCCTCCTAGGCTTTGACGCAAGGATCAGCGTCGGGATGCAGAGCGAGACTAGCATAGCAGCAGCAGTAATCTCACCAAAATTCTCAGTTAATTGACTAAAATACATAAGTATTGTACTATTTTTTAGATGGAAATTGGATGTGCGGGGGGATTCTCCGGCCACCTCAGAAGATTTTAACTGTAGAGATATCGTGTAATTTAAATGTCGCTCAACCGAGTTTACAAAAATTAACGATCGCCCGATAAAACGATCGCAGCATTCTGCCCGCCAAAGCCAAAACTTAAACAAACCGCATTTCTGACAATAGCCGATCGCGCACAGCGAACAAAATCTAATTCAAACCCCGGTTTTTTCATTCCTACGCAAGGCGGCAACATCTGATATTTAATGCTCATCAAACAAAAAGCCACACCCAAAGCTCCCGAAGCTCCCAAAGTATGACCCGTCGCCCCCTTAGTCGAACTAACAGCAACTCCTGGGTGAAATAACTTCTCAATTAACAGTGCTTCGTGTCGGTCATTTAACTCGGTTGCAGTACCGTGAGCATGAATAAAATCTATATCAATGGCGGCTAAATTGCTGCGTTTCAAACATTGATTTACCGCGGCGATCGCACTTTCCCCCCCCAGTTCCGGCGCATTAGCATGGCAAGCATCATTTGTCAAGCCAAAACCGGAAATTTGACCGTAAATTTTAGCACCACGACGCCTTGCCAACTCGGCCGATTCTAATACAAATAAAGCCCCGCCTTCACCGAGCACAAAGCCTGCCCGATTTTCGTCAAAGGGATAGCACCCATTGTTTGCCAAAGCACCCATCCGGCTAAATCCAGCCAGAGTCAGCGGTGTAATTGGCGCTTCCACAGCACCTGCGATCGCCCGCTGACACTCACCAGTGCGGATTAAATCAACAGCGCGGGCGATCGACCAAATACCCGTGGCACAAGCAGCCATCGGCGCAAATACTGGCCCCGTCGAACCAATTGCCCTAGCCGCTGCGATCGCCCCCATGTGAGGCAAAAAATTCACAAATTGAGAATTGGTAATCGGTAATTGGGAATTGGGAATTGGGAAGTGGGAATCGGTAATTGGGAATTCCCTTGCTTCTTGCGACTTCCCTCTTCCCAATTCCCTCAGACTTCTTCCAACTTCCCTCTTTCTTCCATCCGTTACATCCCGTACATTGCTCGTTGCCGAACTTCCTTCGCTTGCCAACAGTTCCAAATTTGCCTGGAAGCCTCGGCTAGAACCGATCACAATCCCGCAATCGCGCAAAGGCAAAGTCAAATTAGCATCTTGCACAGCATCTATTAAAACCTGTCGAATTAAACTCATTAAATCGACAGGTTTTGTGCCAATTAAAGCCAAAGGTCGCCGTTCAAGTTCTATAAAAGGTTGATGTTGCCGAATTCCTGATTCCCCAGACAACAATCTTTTCCAGCTACAATCCAGAGTGCCTAAAGCAGAAACCAGCCCGATTCCCGTAACAACAACATCCACAAATGCCCTCAGCTTCCCAAATTTTTAGTCATTAGTTATTAGTTATTAGTTATTTATGATTGGAACTAATTATTAACTACTAAGCAACGAGCAACAACTGATATCGTTTCCGGTTGCATCGGAATAATAAAATCGAGTCAACCGTCAACAGTCAACAATCATCTCGATCGTGCAACCGGAATTGATATGACGAGTTACGACTGACTATTGACTACTGAACAGGCTTAAAATTTTCCAAACCCTGAGTAACAGTAGCCTTATCAATGCGATCGCCCGCTTCAATCTTATCAATCACATCCATTCCTTGCTTCACGTACCCAAAAACCGCATAGCTACCGTCCAAAAACGGTACATCGGTCAAAGTAAAGTAAAACTGAGAAGAAGCCGAATCAGGACTCTGCGATCGAGCCATAGCAACAGCCCCGCGACTGTGCATCAACACGGGTTTATCCTTAACCCCAGCTTCTTGTAGCGTCGCGCTGTAAGTCGGATTTGCAGCACCTTTAGCTTTAATTTCTAGAGGAATCCTGCGTTCGGCAGTAGTTTTTGGGTCAATAAAACCACCAGTTCCCAGCCGCGCCGTAGGGAATTTAGGGTCTTTACCTTGGGGGTCGCCGCCTTGAACTACAAAAGGCTGAGGTTCCCGCACGACTCGGTGAAATACCAGCCCGTCGTAGACTCCTTTCTGAACCAAATCGACAAAATTGCCCGCAGTAATTGGCGCATTTGTGCCGTCGAGTTCGATCGTAATTGGAGCACCTTTAACCGTCATCACCACCGTTGCTTTTCCTTCCAATCGTGGCAAATTGCTAAATTGCGAACTCGCCGCTACAGCAGCAGGAGACGGAGACGGAGACAAAGAAATATTTTCACCCGACGCCGGATTCGATGTGGGAGTCGAGTTTGCCACAGGGGAATTACCGCAGCCTCCGACAAACAACGCGCCAATTATTAAAAGTGAGAACAACCACCGCTGAATTTTGACTTGCATTTGCATTTGTATTTTCACTTTCACTTTCACTCAATGATGTAAGGTGCGCAATGCGCACCCTAGACTTATCGATTTACCAGGGATAATTTGCACCGCTTCGTGCTCACCCAATATTTATCGATTTGGTGCGCATTGCGCACCCTACGAGACATTACTAATCGAAAATCGAAAATCAAAAATCCCTAAAGTCCTTCTAGGGGAACTTGCAAAAATCGAGCCAATTCGGCTGCTTGATTTTCCACTTGCGACAAAGCAATCGGCTGTCCGACTCTAGTCAGGGGAAACTGACGGCGGTCTTTAAGCTTAAGATAAATACTGCGACGGGGACTGAGACCTTCTTTAATGTCTACCCGCACAGATTGCACATCCGATGTCTTGCAATTAAAATCAACTTTGCGGTTTTTGCCGGGAAAACCCCAGCGAAAGATCCGAATGTTACCAGTTTGCCGATCGAACTCGTTGTAACCGCCACCGACATCCCAGAGAATAGTCAGCCACAGGTAAAGCGCCAAAAGCACGCCACAGACACCGTAGAAACCCATCGCAATGCCTTGGGGGATGAAAACAAGCTGAGTCGGGTCAGCAAAAGGCAGCAGGTTAACGTGCAAGTAGCTGGAAATGCCCGACAGCAGGAAACCAGTCCCTCCAATGCTGACCACCGTCGCCCACCAGTAATTGCTGAAGCGGCGGGAGCCCAAAACCGGGTAGCGCAGGACAGGATCGATCGAGGTCATTGTTTTTGCAGTCATAAAATTAAACAGCCTTAAAGCCAAATCTTAATTCAATTAGCCCACCGAGCGTCACGCTTCGCTGACGAGATCGCGATCGACCGATCGGCATTGTGTATCAACTCCTGCTAATTATGTTGAAAAATTCTGAACTTCTAATATATAGTTATGTTAACTTTAATTAGAAACCTTAGTCTTTTAACAAGCAAAAGGATTTTACCGCAATGACAATCGCAGTCGGACGCGCCCAGACCGAAAGAGGCATCTTTGATGTACTCGACGACTGGCTCAAACGCGATCGCTTCGTCTTCGTAGGCTGGTCTGGCATCCTGCTATTCCCCTGCGCCTACCT